>JAAYBA010000161.1 GCA_012719085.1 Planctomycetota bacterium | reverse complement strand
TTCTCCTCAATCTCGTCCAATTGTTTGACCAGGCGCTCGCGATCCTTTGGGCACATGTTGCCGTAGAGCCTGATCCGCAGCATCTGGGAAATCTCCTCAAAGTCCTTCTGGAGGCCGCTTCCTTTGGCGGTCAGTTCCACGTACGTGACGCGAGCATCCGTTTCGCTGGGGGACTTGCGCACATACCCATGTCGTTCGAGGGTGCTGATCGTCACAGTCACAGTGGACTTGACCCGCCGCACGTGTTCGACCACCGCTTTGATGGCAACCGGTTGCTTCTGCTGCAAGAGAAAGGCTAGCACCGGTCCGTGCGCGGGGACAATCCCCTTGATATTCCGGCTCTTCAGCTCGTCTTCAACCAGAGCATTGGCCTTCTCTCTGATCCTGCCTATTTGCCCTGCGATACCGTTGACATCAGCCATAACCGTCCTGTTCGTCGCCTGAACATTATATGGCGGAAGGATAGTTCGTAGACGAACTATTGTCAAGCAGAAATCTGCCGAGGCAGCAAAGGAAACGTGACGCGACGGTCGGAACCGGTTCGTCGCCCGCAGCAGGCCGGGATACCGACGACCGAGTCGTCCCGGCAGATCGAGTGGCGCCGGACCATCGTCTTGACCGGGCGGGCTTGCTGTGCCTACAATCCCATCGTCGTCCCGTGGCCAATCGGTAGCGTGTCAGCAGGCTCCAGGTGTAGGAGAGACAGATCATGACCGTCAGACGCTCATTTGCCCCGTTGCTCCTGATCGCAGCCATCCTTGCATCCAGCCTGCCGGCACGGGCCGACCAGCCGGCCATTACAAGCCTCTCCGAGACCCCGTTCGGCACCACACCGGATGGACAGGATGTCATGCTCTTCACGCTCACCAACGCGCACGGACTGCGGGCGAAGGTCATCACCTATGGGGCCATTCTCGTTTCGCTCGACGTACCCGACCGCAACGGCGAATCGGCCGACGTCGTGCTCGGCTTCGATAACCTCGATTCCTACGTCAAGAGAAACCCGCTCTTCGGCGCCGTCGTTGGGCGCTATGCCAATCGCATCGCCGGCGCGCGGTTCATGCTGGACGGCGTTGAACGCCGCATCACAGCCAACGCCGGTAAGAACCACATCCACGGCGGGGGCGACAAGCGGTTCGACAGGGTCGTCTGGAAGGGCTCAAGCTACCGCGACGGTACGGAGATCGGCGTCCGCCTGACTCACTTCAGCCCCGACGGCGAGGAGGGCTTTCCAGGCAATCTGCAATGCACCGTCACGTATGCGCTGACCGACAAGAATGAACTCAAGATCGTGTACGCCGCCACCACCGACAAGCCGACCATAGTCAACCTCACGAACCACAGCTACTTCAATCTGGCCGGGGCCGGCAGCGGGGATATCTTGGGCCATGAACTGATGATCGCCGCCCCGTGGTACACGCCGGCCGGCGAAGGGCTGATTCCCACGGGCGAGATCCGCAGCGTCAAAGGCACACCCCTGGACTTCACCGAACCCCGCCGGATCGGGGAGCGAATTGACGAGTTGACCGAGACGCGGGGATACGACCACAACTATGTGCTCAAAGGCTCATACGGCTCCTCGGTCCTGGCCGCCCGCGTCTGCGAGCCTCTCAGCGGCCGGGTCATGGAGGTCTACACCACCGAACCGGGAGTGCAGCTCTACACTGCTAACGGCATGAACAACATCACAGGCAAAGGCGGCAAGACCTACGGCTCGCACCACAGCTTCTGCCTGGAGACGCAGCATTTCCCCGACTCACCCAACAAGTCGCACTTCCCATCCACCGTGCTCCGGCCGGGCCAGGAGTACAGAACCACCACGACCTTCAAATTCCGTGCCGAATGAGGGCGGCGAAGGGCGGCGATTCGTCCTGATGCGGCCTGCATTAATAGGACAGTGCTCGTTTGACATGGGACGAGGGGGCAATTCTTGTCGCGTTTTCAAGAAGGCGTTTGACTTAGCGAGGCCGCCTAGTTCAAATGGTCTTTTGAAACGATTGTTCATGCGGTCCGACCTGACAACAACAGGCAGACCCATCAGCGAAAGGTGCTGGCGTGGCCAGACGAAGAGATGGAATCGAAACGCGCACCCGGATTCTCGCCGTGGCCCAGGAGGTCTTTGCCGAGAAGGGCTATCACGAGGCGACCGTCGAGGACATCTGTTCGCGGGCCAAGAGCAACATCGCGGCGATCAACTATTATTTCGGGTCCAAGGAAGAACTCTACACCCAGGTCTGGCGCAAGGCCTTCGATGAGGCCAATGCGGCCTATCCTCCGGAGGGCGGACTCGACCCCGATGCGCCACCCGAAGACCGTCTGCGCGGCACCATCCATTCGCTGGTCGGCAAATTGGTCGATCGCGGGCGGATCGGACACGCGGGCAGGCTGCTGTTGCGCGAGATGATGAACCCGACCGAGGTCATCGAACGCGTCAAAGACGATGCCCTTCGGCCGATGCAGGAACGCATGCGCCGACTGATGAAGGAGATGCTCGGACCGGAGGCCTCCGACGAAGAGATCCATCTGTGCGGCATGAGCGTAGTCCACCAGTGCCTCGCGATCGGGATCCGCTTGTTCAGCGGCAAGATTCCGCCTCATGTGAGGTTTGATGCCCCGACCGATCAGTTGGTCAAGACGCTGACCGACCATATTGCGCGTTTTTCGCTGGCAGGAATCACGACGATACGTGAAGCTATCGAGGCCGGCGGCGGCGAACGGTTCGACGCGACCGCCGCCCCAGACCGAAAACGAGAATCGAACCGAGTGTCCTCCAACAGAACATAGGAACGCGTGAATGAAGAAACTGATACTGATTGCAGTTATCGTCACCGGAATCGTTGCGGTCGGATGGGAGGCGCATCGACGCATTGTGGCGTCGGGGGACACGGAGAAACCGAATCGTTCTGTCGCTGTCGCTGTGGAAGTGCAGCCGGTGCGCGAGGGCATGATTCGGGACATCGGCGTCTTCAGCGGGTCGCTGGTGCCAAGGTCACTGTTCGTGGTCGCGTCGAAGGCCACTGGCTGGCTACGCAAGCTCTTCGTGGATATCGGCGATCCTGTCACCCGCAACGAGGTGATCGCGGTCCTCGACGACGAGCAGTTCATACGGCAGGTCGAACAAGCGCAGGCCGAACTCCAGGTCGCTAAGGCCAATGCGGAAAACGGGGCTAGCGCGCTTGATTTGGCCAAGCGCGAATACGAACGGGTCACTGCCCTGCGGGAGAAGCAAATCGCTTCGGTCGCGGAGATGGATGCCGCCGCCGCCCAGTTCAATGCAAGCCAGACGCAAATGAAGGTCACATTGGCCCAAGTGGCCCAGAAAGAGGCCGCCCTGGAGGCGGCGAAACTGCAACTGTCGTACACGCAAGTTCGCGCCTTCTGGGAGGCGGGCGATCCGAATCGCGTGGTCGGTGAACGGTTCGTAGATGAGGGCGCCCTGGTCCAGATCAACCAGCCGATCGTGTCCATTCTCGAGAACAACCCGCTGGTGGCAGTCGTCTTCGTGATCGAGAGGGATTATCCGAAGATTCAGATCGGCCAACAGGTGATGATCACGACGGATGCATTTCCCGGCCAGACATTTGCCGGCCATATCCAGCGAATCGCTCCGCTGATCCGAGAGGCCAGCCGCCAGGCCCGCGTCGAGATTGAGGTCCCCAACCCGGGTTACTTGCTCAAACCCGGCATGTTCATCCGGGCGCAGGTCGAGTTCGCCACGCATCAGAATGCCACGCTCGTTCCGTTCAGCGCCCTCGTCAGACGGTCGGAGCAGGAAGGCGTCTTCCTCGTGGAAGAGACCGCGCCGGCGGCACCGAGCCCTCCGGCGCCGGAGCGAACGTCTCAGGGCCCGGCCTTCCAGGTGCGCTTCGTGCCTGTCACAATCGGGATCGTTAACAGAGATGTCGTAGAGGTCGTCGAACCGGAGATTTCCGGCTCCGTCGTCACGCTCGGCAATCACCTGCTCGAAGATGGGTCGCGCGTCACGCTGCCGCAGCACAGGACCGCCGGCACGGAACAGGAGTCTACCCCTTCGGGCTCTACTGATGGCTCAGGCTCCGTCCGACAGGGAGGCGGGCAATGAACATAGCGCAATTCTCTGTCCATCGGCCCATCTTCACGATTATGGTCGTCTTGATTGTGGTCATCTTGGGCGGCGTTTCGCTGCTGCGCCTTCCCATTGACCTGATGCCGGACATCTCGTACCCGACGATCAGCATCTCGTGCGACTACGAGAACGCCGCCCCCGAGGAAATCGAGGAGCTGATCACGCGCCCCATCGAGCAGGCGATGAGCGCCGTGCCCGGCGTTGAAGAGCTCACGTCCACATCCGTCGAGGGTCGAGGCAACGTGCGTGTGACGTTCACGTGGGGAACCGACCTCGATACGGCCGCCAACGATATTCGCGACCGTCTCGACCGTGTGATTCGGCGGCTGCCCGAAGAAGCGGATCGGCCGAGCCTGCGGAAGTTCGACCTCGCGACGTTTCCGATCCTGATCCTCGGCGCCTCCAGCCGTCTCGACCCGGTCCAGACCCGTCTGATCCTCGAGGACCAGGTGAAGTACCGTCTGGAGCGGGTGCCCGGTGTGGCGGCGGTCGACATCTGGGGCGGGCTCGAGCGTGAGATTCATGTCAGCCTCGATCCAGCCAAGATCAATGCGCTGGCTATCCCATTGGACCAGATTATCTCGCAGATCCACGAGAGCAATGTCAACATTCCGGCCGGGACGATTGAGAAGGGCAACTACGAAATCACCATCCGCACGCCCGGCCAATATACCGATCTGCGCCAATTGCAGGACACGGTCATCGCGGTACGCCAGGGGGCCCCCGTCCAACTGAAAGAGATCGCCTTGGTTGAGGACTCCTGGCAGAGGATCACCCGAATCGTGCGCGTGAACGGCGAGCCGGGAATCCGCATGGCCGTGAGCAAGCAGTCGGGCAAGAATACCGTCGACGTGGCCCGCGGCGCCTTGGCCGAGCTCGAGCGCATCAACCGGGACATTCCCCAGATCCGGATCGTTCCGATCATCGATACCTCTCAGTATATCAAGAACTCGATCCGCAACGTAGGAACATCCGCTCTATACGGAAGCCTGTTGGCCGTTGTCATTCTGCTGCTGTTCCTCCGCAACATTCGCAGCACCGCCATCATCGCCACCGGGATTCCCATTTCCATCATTGCGACCTTTGCCCTGCTGTATTTCAACAAGCTGACGCTGAACATCATGACGCTGGGCGGATTGGCGCTGGGAATCGGCATGCTGGTGGACAACGCCATCGTCGTGCTCGAGAATATCTTCCGGATTCACGAGAATGGCGAGCCGATCGAACGGGCCGCGGTGAACGGCGCCAAGGAAGTCGCAGCGGCCGTAATCGCCAGCACGCTGACCACCGTCGTGGTGTTCCTGCCCCTGGTATTCATGCGCGGCATGTCCGGCGTGATGTTCAAACAGCTCTCGATCGTCATCGCGTTCTCCCTGATGTGCTCTCTGGCGGTAGCGCTGACCGTGGTGCCGATGCTCTGCACGAAAATCCTCCGCTCCAGGCCCTCGACGGCCACGAGTCGACAGACGCTGAACCGTCGGTTGTACGAGGCCAGCGGGCGGCTCCTCACCGGCATGGAGAACAGCTACCGGAATCTCCTGCATAGTGCCCTGAAGCACCGGGCACTGGTCGTGATCAGCGCGGTGGCGGTACTCGCCGCAACCGCATTTCTGGCACGTTACCTTGGCGCCGAACTGATGCCGAGCACCGACGAAGGCGAGGTTCGCGTGGAGGTGGAGATGGAAGTGGGCACGCGCCTGGACCTGCTGGACCGCCAGTTCCTGATCATCGAGAAGATCATCGCCGAGAACGTGCCCGAGATGCGCAACGTCGTGGCGAACGTGGGAGGCGCTCGCTGGTACGGCGGCGGCGGCCACACCGGCGACATCCGCATCGCGCTGGTGTCTCAGGCCGAGCGCACGCGGTCCAGCCAGGAGATCGCCGACGACCTCCGCACCAAGCTCAGCGGCATTCCCGGCGCCACGGTCCGCACCCGGGCCGGGCAAGGGCTGTTCGTCATGCGAATGGGCACCACCGAGGCCAACAAGGTCGTCGTTGAGATCCGCGGCCACGATTTCCAGACGGCCGATCTCATGGCCCAGCGGGTCCAGGAGATCGTCACCACCGTCCCGGGCATCGCCGACACGCAGATCAGCCGCGATCCCGGCGGTCCTGAGGAGCAGATCATCATCGATCGCCAGAAGGCGGCCGACATGCATCTGACCGTCTCGCGGATCGCCAACGCCCTCCAGACGATCCTCTCCGGCACCGAGGCCGGCTACTATCGCCAGGCGGGCGATGAGTTCACGATTCTGGTCAAGCTCCGCAACGCGGAAAAATCCGATCTGCGGGACATCCTCGACCTGACGCTGACCAACAGCGACGGCGACCCGGTCGTCCTGCGGAACGTGGTGGACACCGTGCCGCGAAAAGGGCCCGTGCTCATCGAACGAAAGGACCAGGAGCGGATCATCACCGTGACCGGCGAAGTCAGCGGCAGAGACATGGGCTCCGTGATCGGCGACGTCCAGGACCGGCTCCGTTCGGTTCCCGTGCCCTCGGGCTTCACTATCGGCTATGGCGGTGATTACGAAGAACAGCAGGAGTCTTTCCGTGAACTGCTGTTCAGTTGCATCCTGGCCCTGGTGCTCGTCTACATGGTGATGGCCTGCCAGTATGAGTCGCTGCGCGACCCGTTCGTCGTGATGTTCTCGGTGCCGCTGGCCGCCATCGGCGTCATCCTGATGCTGTTCTTCACCGGCACGACGTTCAACATCCAATCGTTCATCGGGTGCATCATGCTCGGCGGCATCGTGGTCAACAACGCGATCCTGCTGGTCGATCACACGAACCTCTTGCGTCGCCGTGACGGCATGCCCATCCGCGAGGCGATCGAGGAGGCCGGCCGTCGCCGTCTGCGGCCGATTCTCATGACGGCGACCACCACGATCATCGGCCTGGTGCCGCTGGCGCTGGGCTTGGGCGAAGGCGGCGAGGCGCAGGCTCCGATGGCCCGGGCGGTCATCGGAGGGCTGCTCAGCTCGACGCTGATCACGCTCGTTTTCGTGCCGGTCGTTTATTCGCTCTTCGAACGCCACGCCTGGCGGGCGGAGGCTCGTAGGGGCGAATAATCATTCGCCCGTACCAGGAGAAACCTGTGGCGCGCCAAATCCGAAATCCGATATCCGAAATCCGAATGACGACTATGAAAGCAAAGATCAAATCGCAAGATGCAAGAATGAGGAAGTTCCGCTGTTTTGATGTTTGCCTTCTGCTTTTTGTTGTTTCTTCCGCGGATTCTGCCGCGGTCAGCGCGACCGTAGGGGCGAATCATGATTCGCCCCTACAAGTGGCCTCGGAACCGCCACAGGTCGAGCCGCTGAGGATCGATGTCGAGCGGGCCATTCTGCTGGCCATGGAGAACAACAAATCGTTGATCGTTCAGCGAATGACGCCGGAAATCAGCCGGACCTTCGAGGACGAGCAGCGCGCCGTCTTCGACCCGGTCGTGAGCGGTCAAGGGTCCCAGAGACGGGCCGTCGCCGACCGGCTCTCGCGCGCAGGCTCCGGCACTGAGAGCCAGATTGCCGACACCGCCACCGGCCTGATCGCCGTGGACAAGCTGTTTTCAACGGGTACCACCGTCGGGCTGGATGCCTCGACCAACTACACCGATTCGTCGCTCTACAGCGACACATTCGTCTCCAACCGCCTGGGCGTCTCGGTCACGCAAGCCCTCTTGCGAGGACGGGACGTTCGCGTGAACCTCGCGGCCGTCCACCAGGCGGGAATCGACATTCAGATCTCCGAGTACGAACTGCGAGGATTCATGGAGGCGTTGGTCGAGCAGGTGGAAGGCAGCTTCTATGACTACGCCCTGGCCCAACGTCAGATTGCGATCTATACCGATTCTCTGCAACTGGCCGAGCAACAGATGACCGAGGTGGAGGAACGGATCCATATCGGCACGCTGGCCGAGACAGAGTTGGCCGCCGCTCAGGCGGAGGTGGCGTTGCGACGAGAGAATCTGATCACCGCACGGAGCAACCTCGCGAGGGAGCGTCTGAAACTGATTCGTCTGTTGAATCCATCGGACCCGATCGATTGGGACATGGAGATCCAACTGGAGTACAGGACGGCCCTGTCGGACACACCGCTCGACCCCGTCGATCAGCACGTCCAAGTAGCCCTGAAGATGCGTCCCGATGTGAACCAGGCCCGTCTGCTGATCCGGCGGGGTGAACTCCAGATCGTCAGGACGCGCAACGGACTGCTGCCGAGGCTGGACGCCTTCATCAACTACGGAAAGTCGGGATACGCGAGAACATTTTCCGATGCCGTCAACGAGCTGGACGGCAACAGTTACGATCTGGAGGCTGGACTGGTGTTTGAGCTGCCCGCGGGCAACCGTGCCGCCAGAGCCCGCCATACGCGCGCCGTGGTTTCCAGACAGCAGTCGATCAAGGCTCTGGAGAACCTGATCCAACTCGTTCAGGTCGATGTCCGCTCGGCGTATGTCGTCGTGACCAGCAC
>JAAYBA010000160.1 GCA_012719085.1 Planctomycetota bacterium | reverse complement strand
GCGGCGTTGCCCGAGCCGACCTTGAGGGTCCGGTAGATGTTGAACATCCCGTACGGATCGCAGTCCACGAAGGCATAGACCGGCAGCTTCAGCTCATCGGCCAGCCGCCGGATGAAGCGCCGGCAGGCCCGCGTCGGCACGCCGCCCATCGAGACGAGAATGCAGTTGGCCTTGCGCCAGTAGCTGTGCTTGACGAGGCGTTGGAACATGCCGGCCGTTTCGATGGCCAGAATGAACTTGGCCTTGGTCTCGAACTTCAGGTGCTCCACCGAGATGGGAATCGAATAGGCGCCCGAGCCGAACTGCGTGCAGTCGATCCGCAGGGGTTTGCCCGTATCCGGCTGGCGGTCGAAGACCACGAGCTGGCCGGCGATTTCGCCCCCCTTCTCTTCCGGGATGAAGCCGAGCTGCTCGCGGTTGACCTCGAACAGCGCCTCGATATCGTCGAGCACGGTATCCGATTCGGGCTGTTCGTCGAAGCGGGCGTCGTCCCAGTTCTTCGAGACGTAGTAGGCCTCTCGCTTGGTCATGATCTCGTCGTCTTCGACGAGCGTCTTGGCGGTGGACATCATGCGAAGGGTCTGCGCGAACGTCTTGACCGTCGCGACCGTCAGCGTGCGGGTCTTCCGCTTGCCCCGCAATTCGAGGAAGCCCGTCTTCGGAAGGTACTTCACATTGCTCAGCGCGCGCAGCGGAAACGACAGCGTGGGCTTGCCCTTCCGCTGGATCTTGTCCCGGACGCCGGCCGCGGTATCCTTGATGCGATTGGCCAACTTGCTCACGATCGGCTCCTTTCAAGGACGTCGGTCAACTGGGTCACCAGCGTCTGTTCCTGCCGCTCGGAGAGGTTCAGCATCTCCCGCAGGGCGATGGCGACGTGAGGGATGTACTTCTGGATGTAGGCTTTCTTCTTCTCGGATTCGGCCGCCTTGCGCCGCCGACGGATGAACACGGCCAGTCGTCGGCCGCACTCCTGCAGCGCCAGCCGGACCTCTTTGATGATCTCCGGATAATGCGCCACCGCCTCCTTGCTCTCACTGGTGAACGGCACCCAGACCGACGCCATGTGCACCATCACAATCAGCGGGCCCGACGGCAGAGCGCCGTTGGACTGCTGAAGGGCGTAATTGCGCCAGTCCGTGGAGATCACCGATTTGGTCATCGCGCAGGCCGACTGCTGGTACAGCAGCGGCACGCGATTGGCATAGCGCAGCACCCGCGCGAGCCCATCGGCCTGGAGCGAGCCACCGTAGGCGAGCCCGGCCTCGATCTGAAACGGATTGCCGCGATAGACAGAGGGCGGACGCGTCACGGCGGTATAGAAATCGGCCTCGATCTGCGTCTTGAGGCCCGCAAGGATCAGTTCCTCGCCGATCGGGCTGAGGCAATCGGTCGGCGGGTTCATAATCTTGGTGCGGTTAATCGCCTTGAAGAGGTTGTCTGCCTCCTGGCGGGCGATTCGCGACGGCCGGGCCCGCTCGTAGAGCTTGGCCGCATCGCAAATCTCCTTGGCGACACGCATGCTGACGCGCGAGAAATCGGTGTGCAGAAACGACTGGAGCGTTTGCGCCTTGGTGTCGTGGAGCATCTTGATGAGCACCCCCAACTCAACGCCATAGGGGTGTGGCTTGATCTCTCGCGTCTCGGCCGGCAACTGATCCGTAGCCCGCTTGTAGTCCTTCATCTCGCCTTCGGGCGTGACGAACTGGAGCGAGACGTGCGGGTTGGCGATGGCGGTCTGTTCGAGGTACTCCTCCACCGATTGGCGGCCCTTCTGATACTTGGCCTCCAGTTCGATCTCAACCTTGGTGCCGCGCTCGACGGGCCATTCGATCGTCTCATCGACGATGATCCGCGGCTCGTTCTTCTTGGTGTCGATCTCCAGCTCATAGTGGTGGGCCGGCTTGTTGCGGCTGGTCTTCGACGTGATGGAAACCGGCTTGCCCGTGGTGAGCTGGCCGTACATGCCGGCCGCCGAGATGCCGATCCCCTGCTGGCCACGTGACATCTTGAGCCGGTGGAACTTCGAGCCGTAGAGCAGCTTGGCGAAAATCTTCGGGATCTGGGTCTTGACGATCCCCGGCCCGTTGTCCTCGATCGTCACACGAAAGCGATCCTCTTCCGAGCCGGGAGCGACCACCACCTTGACCTCCGGCAGAATGCCCGCCTCCTCACAGGCGTCGAGCGAGTTGTCCACGCCCTCCTTGATCGTCGTCAGCAGGGCCTTTCGCGGATTATCGAAGCCGAGCAGATGGCGGTTCTTAGTGAAGAACTCGGCCACCGAGATCTCGCGCTGCCCCCGCGCCATGTCCTCGGCAGTCGCGTGTCGGCTCGGCTGCTTTGTCGCTCGTCGCTCGTCGCTCGGGACGGCAGGTTCGGACAACGGCTCCGGCGTAGGGATCGGCTCGGGCACCGTCTTCCCGCTCTTGCGCACTGCCTTCTTCGCGGTTTTCTTCGCCGCCTTCTTCACCGTCTTCGTGACGGCCTGCCCTGCGGCCTTCGTCTTCTTCGCATGAACCGCCTTGGTCTTCGATACGGCGGCCTTCTTCCTGGCTTTTCCCATCGGCTCCGTTCTTTCTTTGAAAGTTCAGCCCGTTCAAAGGCATCACCTGATAACGAAAGCCGGCATCGACGTCAAGTGCGTGTTTGGATCGCCTGATGGTGGCTGCCTCAAAGCTTGTCCTGAGCGAAGTCGAATGGGGCGCAGTGAAACGGAGCCTTGCAGATGGCCTATGCGAACGAACCATCCCCAAGTCCTTCGGATCTTTCGACGTCGCTCAAGACCGGCTTTGAGGCTGCCACACGCCACCTATGCCCTGTCGTATTGCGGGATCGGGAGTGTCTCCCCGTCCTTGAGCGCCGACTGGTGCGCGACGATCCCCGGCACGGTCATCGCCAGCGCCTCGTAGACATTCACGAGCGGTTCACGGTCATCGAGAATCGCTGTGATGAACTCATTGCACAACGGCCCATGCGAGCCGCCGTGACCTCCGGCAGACATGTCGGGCGGCAGCGGCGGGCGCGTGATATCGGGCAGGTCCTTCAGCAGCCCGTGGTAATTCGTGTCCTGCATCCACCCTCGCTGGCCATAGACGCGTCCGGTCTCGACGATGACGCCCTGCACGCCCTTGCACATGAGCATGCGGGAGGCGCCGCCCTCGCTGGTCTGAAACAGGGCGATCTCATCGCTGTACGGATTGTTATACTGGTTGGCGCCGGGTTTGTTGGCCGGCAGCCCGGCGTCGAATCCGCCGCACGAGACGCTGGTGAATCGCTCGCCGGTGACACCGACATAGTAGGCAGTTGAGTGTGTCGGGTACCACAGAGGCGGCATGCCCACACGCCAGCCCTTGAACGACGGGATGGGCGTGGGGCTGAAGTGGAAATACTCGCCTTCGGAGTACACGAGCTTGCCGAAGCCGCCGGCCTTGTAGATCTGTCGCATCGCGTAACAATCGGGCCGATAGCAGCTCGTTTCAGCCATCATGTATTTCAGGCCCGTCTTACGCACCGTCTCCAGCAGTCGCTCGGCATCCTCGATCGAGCCCCACACCGCCGGCACCGCCGTCATCACGTGCTTGCCGTGGTTGAGCACCTCGATGCAGTGCCGGGCGTGGTTCGGGGCATCGCTGGCCACGAAGACCGCTTCGATCTTCGGGTCCTTGACCAACACCTCCAGCGACTCGTACGACGTGTCGCACCGACACGCCTGCATCAGCCCCTCGCGCCGCTCGGCGATCAGGTCGCTGACCGCCACGATCTCGACGTTCGGATGATCCTGGAATCCGAAGGCGGCGCCGAACTGGCAGACCCCATAGCCGACGATCCCGACCCGCACCTTGCGATCCGAGACCGGTTCCCAGGCCTTCTCGGCAGATGGTCGGCCGCTTGCGGCACCGCCAGAGAAACTCACAGCCGCCGCCGCGCCCAGCGAGAACCGGCCCAAACCCTCCAGAAAATCACGTCGGTCCATTGATCTCAATTGGTCCGTTGACATCGATCGGCCTCCTTCATTTCGTCCACATCGCATCCCGGACCGGCCGCAGCACACGGCCGGCTCGCGGTCCGGCCTGCTCATTCTACCGACACTGGACCGGACGCGCCAAGAAACGAGCCCGGCTCGTCCGCACACATTTCACGGTCGGCCACATCCGGCGTCCCCTCCGAGGCCCTCTGCCGTGGCCCAAGCCACCAAGTGGAAAACCGGGTTTTCTCCGGCTCATTTTGCCCATTCCTGCTTGACAGAGACCCCGAAATCCTGTAAGGATAGTCCGCATTTCAGCAGCAGTGGGGTGGATTCCGGAGCGTATTCGGATTCCGTTTTCTGCAAAAGTAAGGAGACTTAGTGCTATGGCAAAGAACAAGGCAGTGGAACAAGCGGCGAAGCCGATGAGCAAGAGCGAGATCGTATCGGGGATTGCCGACGAGACGGGTCTGACGAAGAAGCAGGTCGGCGCCGTGTTTGAGGCAATGACCGGTCAGGTCAAGAAGAGCCTCGGTCGGCGCGGCCCCGGCGCCTACACGGTCCCGGGCCTCATGAAGCTGACCGTCGTTCGCAAGCCCGCCACCAAGGCCCGCAAGGGCATCAACCCCTTCACCGGCGAAGAAACGATGTTCAAGGCGAAACCCGCACGAAACGTGGTGAAGATTCGCCCGCTCAAGAACCTCAAAGACATGGTCTGACGTCAACAACTCAGATCGTCGCCGCGGGTCCAGGCCACTCCGGGTGATCGCGCATGCAGGGCTTTTAATTGTGGACTGCATGTTTCGACATGGCAAAGAGGTCCTCGTGTCCATCACCATGAGTGGCCCGACCCGAGCGAAACGCCCCTTGCGGGGCGATGAAATGGATGGATGCGCCCGTAGCTCAGTAGGATAGAGCATCGGTTTCCTAAACCGGAGGTC
>JAAYBA010000159.1 GCA_012719085.1 Planctomycetota bacterium | reverse complement strand
ACGTCCTTGACTCCGAAGCCGAGCACGGACTCGAACATCACGTTGTAATTCCAGACCAGAAGTTCGTAGAGCTTGTAGACCTTGTCGAACTCGTATTGAATCCAGAATGGCTCATCCTCGGGAGCGTAGGCCAGCCACATATCGCCCGCCTCGACGGAATGCCCGTCGGCGTCATTGAGACCGGAACCGTCTACCGTCTTCTCCGGTCCGCTGCCCTCGTCAGAGTCGCCGTTGGTGGTTGCGATAATGTTCTCAATCGCGTAAGCCATCGGCTCGGTGGTGAAGCTCCAGACGTTGCCGGTGTACGTCGTGCCGCCGGCTTCGAATCCATCGATACGCCAGTAGTAGGTTTGGTTGAAGTCCAGCAGATCCGCCAGAACGTAGCCGGCACCGGCCTGCCCCTGGCTGACCAGCAGCCCCATCGGGTTGGCGGGGCTGGCGGCGGTCACGTCGTCCAGCGAGGTGCCGAAGTAGACATCCTGAGTCGCGACGTTCTCGCCGGCCTTCCAGCCGAGCACCACGTCACGCGGCACGTCCATGGCGCCGTCTTCCGGATTCGGACTCGAAGCGCGCCCGGGCTCGATATCCTCGCCCATCATATAGAGAATGGCGTTGGCAAAGACGGCCTTACCGGTCTCGGTGAGATTGAACTTGCCCTGAGGGGTGGCGCCGGATTCCTGCGTGCCCATGCAGAAGAGCATGCGGTTGCCGGCGGGGGTGCCGGCGCCGCTGTAGAACGCCTCGCCGGCCGGCCACTCCACGATGCATGCGTTGGTGCCGGTCGAGACGATCACCGTCCCGCTGCCGACATCCAGCATGCCCAGGAAGGACGTTTGGCCCACTCCCGTCGTGCCGTCTACCAATTGGACCGTGTTGTTGGCGCCGAGGTCCACACCCGTGAAAATGGGGTGCTCGGGCAGCAGGACGTCCATCGTCGGACCGACGAGGTTGTTGACGGTGGTGGTATTGGCCCACAGCCATCGGCTGTTTCGAGCAAGGTAGCTCGTCATGTTGATCATCGGGGTCGTGACGCTGTCCCACTGGCCCACCTCGGCGGCATCCGTGGCATACTGGGCGCTGTCGGTCGAGCGACTGACGATGATCAAATCGGCCGCGTTGAGGGCCGCGATCTTCGTCGCATCCAGCGCCGTCCAGTTGCCCCGCTGAACGTCCAACTCGTGCCCCAGAGACCGCACGAAATCCTCGGCCTCCAGGTCGTCCTGGACCCCGTCGACGTCCGTATCATACGCCTGGGAGACCCAGATGATATTGGCGGCATGAGAGACGGGACACAACAGAAGTCCCAACAGCACCATGAGAAGAACGATTTGCCTTTGCATCAGTGATTCCTCCTTCCAAACAGCGTTTGTATCATCACACGGCGCTGAGGCACACGGCACGTTCCCTTTCCTGCGTCTGTCCGTGCGCAGGGAATGTCTGGCCTCAGACAGCCTACTCTATCGCGCTGACATGCTCCTCCCTGCCTTGCAACCACAAAAACAGCGGATCCTTCTCTAATTGCTTATATCCGATCCGGGCACATGATTTCAAGCGAAATCCAGGCTGGAAGGGCTTCAGGATCACATTCGGCCGTGGCCACTGGTGCTGAATTGAGTGGATTGCCGCTTGTGAAACTCAGCTTCCCGGCCGCAGGGTCCACCGGCCGGAAAGCCTCCGGCCGGCCGGAATCAGGCAGGTGACCTCGACGACATACGTCTTATCGGCCGCGATCTGGGTGGAAACGGCAAATTCATAGGCCCGGAGGAAATCCCGCCAATATCTGTGATTTTCCGCCGGCCCGGTCAGGTCGATGTCCGGCCAGATCGCAATCCGCTGGCCCTTCGGATCAGCCGAACGCTGGACGTAATCGTATAACTCGATGCGAAACGTCCCCGGCGCTTTCATCTGCGAACCGAAGGCATCCACCAGAGCGACATAGACTGTCAGTTGCTGCCCCTGGCCGTCTGTGGGTCGGGTCAACTCCGTCAGAGGCAGGATCGTGATTCCGCCAGGCGAGAATCCCCCTGCCGGGAGCGCCGCCACAGGCTCCACAGCCGCCCTCTCGGCTTCAGCAGGCCGATCCACCTGGCGCACGGGCGTGGCGTCATTGACCGACGGCTGGGGCTCGTTGCATCCGGTGCACAGCACCATCGATGCCAGCAGCAGATAAGCCGAAAAGCGGCCGATCACGGACAGAACGGCGGAAATCCGCGGCGAGTTCCGGCGATTGGACCATTCGGATTCGCGGCCTGGGATGCGCACGTCGCCCTGTTCCATAGCCTACAGGTCCTCATCGAGCATGTGCCCGAGACGGTGTTTCTTGGTCCGCAGGTAGTTGATGTTATGCTCGCCGGGCACCGCCCGCAAGGGAACCTGCTCGGTGATTTGGATACCGTAGACCTCCAACCGACTGACCTTCTTGGGATTGTTGGTCAGGATCCGCACATTGCGAAGCCCCAGGTCCCGGCAGATCTGCGCACCGATGCCGTAGTCGCGGCGGTCGGCGTCAAAGCCCAGCTTCAGGTTCGCGTCGACAGTATCGAGCCCCTGCTCCTGAAGCTCGTAAGCGCGGAGCTTGTTGGACAGACCAATCCCTCGGCCTTCCTGACGCAGATAGATCAGGGCCCCTTTGCCCTCCTTCTCGATCATTTCCATCGCGGTAATGAGCTGGTAGCCGCACTCGCACCGCTGCGAATGAAACAAATCACCCGTCATGCACTCCGAGTGCACCCGAATGAGGATCGGCTCAGGATGCTCGATGACGTTGCCGGCCTCGTCGCGGTCGCCGACGCCGCCCTTGCACAGAGCCAGGTGCGGCTCCGGACTGGTCATGCTCTCGTAGCCGATCAGCTTGAACTCGCCGTAATCAGTCGGCAAATCGACCGACACGAACCGCTTGATCTGACTTTCACGTTGCAATCGGTGCTCGATCAGCTTGGCAATCGAGAGAATCTTCATGTCGTGCTGCCTGCAGAACGTCAGCAGGTCGGGGACACGGGCCATCGACCCGTCTTCATTCATGATCTCGCAGATCACGGCGGCGGGTTTGAGCCCGGCCAGGCCGGCCAGATCGACAGCCCCTTCGGTTTGCCCGGCACGAACGAGAACGCCGCCGGCCCTGGCACGCAGAGGGAAGATGTGGCCTGGCCGGGCCAAATCTCGCGGCTTGGCGTCGTCAGCAATGGCTGCCTGAACCGTACGCGCCCGATCGGCGGCGCTGATGCCCGTAGTAACACCCTCGGCGGCATCGATGCTGACGGTGAAGGCTGTGCTGAAACGGGCCGTGTTCTCCAGCGCCTGCGGGTACAGCGCCAGTTGGTCGCACTTCTCACCCGTCAGCGATAGACAGATCAGGCCGCGACCGTATCTCGCCATGAAGTTGATGATTTCGGGAGTGACCTTCTCGGCGGCACAGATCAAATCCCCCTCGTTTTCGCGGTCTTCCGCGTCCACGAGGACGACCATCTTGCCCTGCCGAAGGTCCTCAAGCACCTCCGGCACGTCGCTGAACGTCACGTCGGGTGCTTCCTGCTGCGAAGGAGACTGGTTCATGCTCACTCTGGACTGCCTAATGGTGTTGCCTCTTGTCTGCATCGGTCGAACCGGTCGCCTCGTTTTTCGCGCCGGATCGCTCAAACTGTTCAATATAACGGCTTCCGGCGCGGATGTAAACCAAGGTCGCCAAAATGGCGACAGCCGCCGCCGACCACCACAGCACGCTCAACGCCGCCCGGTACTGCGGAATCACCCTTGCGAATTCCGGCGCCGTCAGCACGCAGGCGACCATCACCAGTTGCAGGGCGGTGGCCGCCTTGCCGAGCAGGACGGGCACGACGCGAATCTGTGAGGTGACCAGATACACGATCGCAAAGCCGACCACGATCAGGATGTCCTTGCCGACGATCGCCACCACGACCGTCGTCGGCAATGTGAACCCCTCGACGTGCCCCCGCTGCGAGGCCAGCAGCAGGCAGGCCGAGGTCATCAGCAGCTTGTCGGCCACAGGGTCGAGAAACGTGCCCAGTCTCGTGACCTGCCTGTGCCGGCGGGCCAGATAGCCGTCGAGGGCGTCGCTGACGGCCATGACGACGAAAACGGCAATCGCCGCATACCGCAGGCCGGTGCGGGCACGCGGACCGGCCGTCGGGTCGTTCATATTCAGCAGGAACATGACAAACGGCACGATCAGCAGGATGCGGACCAGCGTGATCCGCGTGGCCCAACTGAGCCGAAATCGCTCGGCCGACCGCAACCGACACAAGGAGCGAAGCCGATCGACCATCTTCATCGCATCGTCCCCTTCGCGACCTCACGGGCCGCAGGCATATCATCATTGCGTCCCTGGCGACAGGTGATATACTACGGTCGGCCTGTCGCCTTGGCAAGGCGGCAATCACGCCTTCGGGATGGGAGTGCGGAGGTTGCCCGGCGCAGGCGCCCGGCGGAACAGACAGCGGAGCGGATCGCTATGAGCTCGAAAACACGACTGGCGCAGGCGTACTATGATTTGTCGGTCATGATGGACGCGGGCGTGCCAATTCTGCGCTCGCTGGACATCACGATCGAGGGACGCCAAGGGTACATCAAGCAGGTCCTCAAGCGGATTCGCGAGACCATCTCGAAAGGGTCGAGTCTGGCCGAGGCCCTCGACCAGCATCGCAACGTGTTCCCCCAGTTGGACCGAATGCTCATTGAGGCGGCCGAGACATCGGGAGCGCTCGGCCTGTCGTTCAAAATGCTCTCCGAATGGCACGAGTTCGTCCACCGCATCACCCGGCAGCTCCAGATGGGCCTGATCTACCCTGTCTTGCTTCTGCATCTTGGCATGTTCATTACAGCCATTCCGACTGCCGTCATGGACGGATTCACGCCCTGGGGTTTCGCCATGAGCGTACTGCATCCCCTTCTGTACTTCTACATTCCTGCGGCCATCGTCGTGGTATTCGTGCTCCTGAGAGATCGCAGTGCCCTGCTGCGCTGGCCGCTGGATTTCCTCGTGCTCCGGATTCCCGTCCTCGGCCAAGCAGTCTACCACATGTCCGTTTGCCGGTACGCCAAGGCATTCGCGATGATGTACGCGGCAGGCGTCCCCATCACGGAGGTGACCGAACGCTCCACCCGCGCCACCGGCAACGAGGTCATCGCCCGCCTGTTCGCCGGAGGCAGAGACAGTGTTCGCGCCGGCGGGCTCGCCTGGGAGGGGTACTCCAAGCGGCTGCCGTCGCAGTATCTTCATCTGTTTCAGATCGGAGAGGAGACGGGCGAACTGGACAAGACCGCCGAGAAGATCGCCGAGATCTCCGGCGACCGGGCCGACCTGCTCTTCACCGAATTCGCCAAATGGCTGCCCAGGATCGTCTACTTCGCTGTCATGATCCGCTTGGCAGCGAAGGTCATCGCGCTATGGCAAGCAGTCTACGGCAGCGCGCTGTCCTTCTGAGGCAGTAACCAAAAGGACCGGCGCCCGCTGTCCACATTGGTCCAATAGGACCTATCCTGGTCCGCGACCGATCCGGGCATTTTGCGGCTTATTGACTTGATGCAGAGCGATGCCCTGCTACAATGACCCGGTCTGTATGAGGGTCTGTTTATGGCAGTCTTGAATGTCAATATCGATCACGTGGCAACGGTCCGCCAGGCGCGTCTGGTGGACGAACCGGACCCGGTCTGGGCGGCCGTGCAGTGCGAACTGGCGGGCGCCAACGGCATCACAGTGCACCTGCGCCAGGATCGCCGGCACATCAACGACCGCGATGTGCGGGTGCTCAAGGAGACCGTCGCCTGCAAATTCAACCTCGAAATGTCTATGGCCGAGCCGATCGTCAAGATCGCCGAGGCCGTGCGGCCCGATCAGGTGACGCTCGTGCCGGAGAACCGCGCCGAACTGACCACCGAGGGCGGGCTGGACTGCGCCAAATACAAGCGGCGTCTGGCCGAGGTGGTCAAGCGGATGCACAGAAAGGGCATCCTGGTCAGCACGTTCATCGTGCCGCAGGCCGAGCAGATCGTCGCCTCGGCCGAGACCGGCTGCGACGCCGTCGAGCTGCATACGGGGATGTACGCCAACGCCCGGACCGAGGCGGCGGCCCGCAAGCGACTGGCCGAGTTGGCGGCAGGCAAGGACCTGGCGACAGAACGCAAGCTCGTGGTCCACGCCGGACACGGACTGACCTATCGCAACATCACCCCGGTCGCCCGCATCGATGGGTTGTGCGAGTTCAATATCGGCCATAGCATTGTCGCCCGCGCCGTCGTCGTCGGCATCCGCGAGGCGACAAGGCAGATGATCGAACTGATCGAGAAATCGCTGTAGCCGCAATGGTGTGTGAGGCACACCCTACAAGACATGAGGAGTAGCAGGATGTTCACAGGCGCCATGGTGGCACTCGTCACACCCTTCCAGGAGGGAGAAATCGACTTCGAAACGCTCGATGAGCTGATCGAGTTCCAGCTTGAGAACGGCATCGACGCGATCGTGCCCGTCGGCACGACCGGCGAGTCGCCCACGCTCAGCTTCGACGAACACAAGCACGTCATCGAGCGCGTCGTCAAGGGCGCCGGGGGCAGCGTCCCGGTGATCGCGGGTGCCGGATCGAACAGCACCGCCGAGGCCATCGAGCTGACCGGCTATGCCAAGAAGATCGGCGCCGACGCCTCCCTGCAGGTGTGCCCCTACTACAACAAGCCGACCCAGGAAGGGTTCTATCAGCACTTCAAGGCGATCGCCGAGGAGGTGGACTTGCCGATGGTGCTGTACAACATCCCCGGCCGCTGCGGGGCCGGCCTGACGCCGGAGACCATCGCCCGGCTCAGCGAGCTGGACAACGTCGTCGCGGTCAAAGAGGCCACGGGCAGTCTCGACCAGGCGTCGGAGATCGCCATGCGATGCGACCTGACGATCCTGTCCGGCGACGACTCCCTGACCCTGCCGCTGGCGTCCGTGGGCGGCAAGGGCGTCATCAGTGTCGTGGCCAATATCGTGCCGGCCGACGTGGTGGCAATGACCGACCTGATCCTCGAAGGCGACCTCGTCAAGGCCCGCCAGTGGCACCGCAAGCTCTTCGCCCTGAGCAAGAACATGCTGACCCTGGCGACAAATCCGATCCCGATCAAGGCGGCGATGGCCATGCTCGACATGTGCTCCGACGAGTTGCGTCTACCCATGACCCCGCTGGCCGACTCCCAGAAGGCCACCCTCAAACAGACGCTGACCGACTACGGCTTGCTGCAGTGAGACGCTTGCGACGGCCGGCTGGAACCGTATCCACCGGACACGAGCGCCATCAATCCCAATGGGTAGTGGTGCTGCGCTGCGCCTCGATGAAGGTGTCCAGGATGGCGGCGACATGGCTACCGACGGAATAGTGCTGCCGAACATGAGTCTGTGCTGAGGCCGCCAACTGGCGGGCGTATTCCGGGTCGTCCAGCAACCTGGCGAGCGACTGTCGCAGGCTCGCTTCGTCGTCTCGTTCGTAGACCAAAGCCGTCTTCTCGTGGATGATGGGATCGTCCACCCCGCCCTCACAGGCAACGACGGCAACCCCCAGGCCCATCGCTTCGAGCAGAAACCCGCTGAACGTCTTCGTCGGTTGCAGATGAACGAAGATATCGCCGGCAGCCAGGACGGACCGCCATGGATCGAGCACAGGAACGATGGTCACGATATGAGCCAGGCCATGCCCGGCCAGCGCACTGCGCAGTCGGCGCTCCGCCTTGCCGCTGCCCATGATCGCAATGACGAACTCATGGCCTTCGGCCAGAAGAGCCTTGGCCGCCTTCAGCAAAGCGGCAAAATCGCTCACACGATCGATCGGATGGGCCACAACGATGCTGCTGAGGCGTAGAGGGTCGGAAAAACAGGCCGGATCAGACTCGGCGAAGGTCGGCATGTGGATGCGTCGCACCCGATCCGCCAGGCTGAAATGCGCTCGCGCGATGCTCGAACCGATCGTCTCCGCCGGCACCACGATACTCGCGCATCGCGTGGCAGAAATCGACAGCCGTCGCAGCCTCCCGGCAAGGGAATTGACGGCAAGCACGTATGGAACGCTCAGCCGACGAGCCAGCCGACGGGTCAGGGCCGCCCGGCTCTCGCACAGACAATGCAGAATCGTCGGCTTGAACTTCTCCAACGCCACCGCGAGCGATTCGAGCCCCATGCGCTCCATGAGCGGCAAGTCGATCGCCGGATATGTGAATACCTCGACCGGTCCCGGCACGATTCCGATGTCCATCGGGTCGCCACTCATGGGCGGACAGATCAGCGCCGTTGGAATAGACTCGTCCACCAGTCCGACCAGCAGACGTCGCAGAAACGGCGCGTGCTCCGTGACCTCCCGCTGTGACGCGATGAGGACCGGACGCAGCGCCTTTCTCACACTCGTCGTATCCGAACGCTCCGTTTCCGTCATAGATGCCCACCGAACGATACATCGACCCTCTGGCCCCGGCGCACGATCGCGACGGGGCCCAAGCCGGGCCCCAAGGGCATTCTATCGTCATTTCGGACGGAGTGTTACGAAAAAGCGACGTCGGTTCGACCGCCAAAGGCCGTCGGGGCCCGCCTCGATGAGCATCGGCGAGACAGGCCCCGACCGTTGTCTTCTACGGAGACACACTCGGCCACTGGTGAACTGCCGGAACGCCCCGTCACGACTCCGGAATCAACATCACTCGACCGCCGGCCTTCCGAAGCCAACATCATCGATGTAGACCGTGCCGGTGCCGCCGGCGCTCGGACTGGTCCGATTGCCGACACCGATCACCATCGTCTGTATCCGGCTCAGGTTCACGCCGGCCAGATCGGCATAGGAGATCGCCCATTCCTGCCAGGTCGAGTGCAGCGTGATCGCCTCATCGGCGCTCACAACCGTCACGCTCTTGCCCGTGCTGTCCTCGATCCGAACGTACATCGGGTCAGCCGAGTTGCCCACAGGCTGCGTCGCACCGATCTCGGCCGTCTGCCAGGCGCCCGT
>JAAYBA010000158.1 GCA_012719085.1 Planctomycetota bacterium | reverse complement strand
CTCGAACCGCCCACAGGGGCGAATGAGTGCTCGCCCCCACACAAGAAGAAGGCCCCGAACATGCGACGGTTGTGCATGCACGGGGCCTGTGATTGCGCGCAAGTTTGGTTAGACTTTGGGATAGGTGCCGAGGTACTCGGTTTTGGGCAGCCCGCCGACGAGCGGCATGGCGTACTGGACATAGGCGTCGGTGACGCCGTTGCCGTCGGCGTTGATAAACTCGTCGGGCATCGACTTGGTCTTCTCGGCGACGTTCTTCAGTTCGGTGCGGAACAGCTCGGCCGCGTAGGCGGCGCCGTCTCCGGCGCGCTTGATCGCCACCGAGCCGCTGTCAAACTCCATCGCATATTTGACCGCCTGTCGGCCGCACTGGCGGGCTTCATCGACGTCGACCTTCGATTGCAGTCCGGCATAGCTCCGCTGGAGATACCCGAACGTGTCGGCGCGGACGCGCTTGATCTTGAGCTTGCCCTTGATCTGTCCGGCCAGGAAATCGGCCAGGGCGCCCGTGCCGGAGAGCTGGATGTTGCCGTGGGCATCGCGTTCCTCGTTCTCGGCCAGCTTCTCGGCCCATGTCTTGTGGTCGTGGTCGCACATGCCCTCGCTGACCGCGATCACGCAACGGTTGTACTTCTTATAGACGGCGTCCACATCGGCCAGGAACTTGTCCATGGACACGGGCCGTTCGGGCACGTAGATCAGGTGCGGCCCGTCGTCGTCGCGCTGCTTGCCCAGGGCGGCCGCTGCGGTCAGGAAGCCGGCGTGGCGTCCCATGAGCACGTCGATCTTGACGCCCGGCAGCGCCCGGTTGTCCAGGTCATCGCCCATCAGGGCCTGCGCGACGAACTTGGCGGCCGTACCATAGCCAGGGCAGTGGTCGGTCACGAGCAGGTCGTTGTCCACCGTCTTGGGCACGTGGAAGGCACGGATGTTGTAGTGCGTCTCGTCGGCGACGGTGTTGAGGATGTGGGCGGTGTTGGCCGAGTCGTTGCCGCCAATGTAGAAGAAGTATCGCACGTTGCGTTTCTTGAAGACCTCGATGATCTTGCGGCAGTAGTCGGCGTCCGGCTTGTCCCGGCTCGACCCCAGCGCCGACGACGGCGAGCCCGCCACCGTCTCCAACGTCGCGGCGTCGAGCTTGCTCAGGTCGATGAAGTCATCCTTGACCATACCCGCCACCGCGTGCACGGCCCCAAAGAGGGTCCCCATCTCGGGATGCTTGCGGACCTCTTCAATCACGCCGACCAGCGAGGCGTTGATCACCCCCGTCGGCCCGCCCGACTGCCCCACAACTGTGTTGCCTTTGAGCAATTCTGCCATGTCAATGGATCTCCCATAGTGGATTTCAGCATTCGATCCTGATACGGACGGGTTATTATACCGGCTGACCGTCGGTTCTCAACCCCCCACCGCCCAAAAACGGACCGCCGCCGGCATCAACGGAGGAACCAACTGCGGACCTTGAGGAACAAGAGTTCTTCGCTTCTCAGGGCCGCCCTTTCGTCGAGCAGGCCCCGGGCGGTGGCGGGCACGCCCGTGATGAGATGGTCCACGCCCATGTCGATGAACTTGATCATCGTGCGTGGCCTGTTGACCGACCAGACGTGGACCTCCTTTCCCGCCGCTCGGGCCGCGTCGATCAGCCCGGGCGTCACCAGACGCGCCGAGACGCTGAGGAAGTCCACGTCGAGAGCGGCCATTTCGCCGATGGACTGGACGACAATATAGCCCCTGCGGATGCGCGGATCCAACGTTCGAACGTGCTCCAGGGCTTCGAGACTGGTGGAGCTGACGATGCACTCGGCTGCGGCATCGTGCTCCTGCAGGACTTGCACGACGCGCTCGGCCAGCCGGCGCGGTACGCTTTCGACCTTGAGTTCCACGTTGAGCCCGATCCTGCCCTTGGCCGTCGCCACAGCCTCGGACAGCAGCGGAACGCCTTCGCCTCGGAACTGCGGCGAGAACCAGCCTCCGACGTCCAACGTCCGAACCTGCGCATAGGTCAGGTCGGACAGGTTCTTCTTGATGCCGGTGACGCGGTACAGGTCCCGGTCGTGCAGCAGAATGACGTATCCATCGGCGGTCAGACGCACATCGATCTCGGCGTAGTCGGCGCCGTCCTCCATGGCCTGGCGGATGGCGGCCAGCGTGTTCTCCGGCGCGCGGTACGAGCTGCCGCGATGCGCCGTGATCTTCACGTTGTCGCGCAGCTCGAACTCGCTGAGGATTCCCGCCGCCACCGACACGGCCACGACGGCGCCCAGGAGCAGAAAGACGACAATCCGTCGGGGGTGTGGGCTTGGCGCCCCATGAGGCATCGGCAACGCCTCCACCTGCGAATCGAACATCTCCTCGACCTTCTCGTCGCCCCGGGCCCGGCGCAGATGGGCGTAGAGGTGCGTGATTGTCAGGCTACTGACCGAGACCGTCAGGAACTCGGCGAGGAACGACATCGCCAGGTAGCCGGCCATCAACGTCAGGACGACCGGAAGGACCAGCCGATGCTCCTCCGGTAGGCGCGCGAAGACCCGGCCGCCGAGACTGTGATAGCCCTGCGCCAGGGCAAACGGGAACAGGATGATGACCATCCACAAGACCAGCACAACGGCCCCGATCCGACGCCGCGTCCCCTTGAGCAGGCCGTGCGTATACGCCAGCGCCGAGGCCACCGAGCGGTCGTCAACGAGCAGGGCCGGCAGCGAGAACACCCAGTGCAGATACACCGCGCCGTGCAGGACCACAACCGCCGCGATCGCGAGGGACACGACGGCCAGGCCCGCCCAGCGAGCCGCCGGGTTCTCCAGAAAAAGGAAGTACACCCGCATCGACGAGAACGCCAGCCGGTAGACCAGGACGCCCAACACGGCAAACGGGGCCAGCAGTAGCACGTGGGCTGCCACGTGATATGAGCCCAGCAGCGTCAGTCCGGGCAGCCTTCGCACGACCGCCCAGACCGCACGCAGCGCGCCCATCGGCCGCCCGCCCAAGGCCTCCCAGGCGATCAGGATCATCCCGGCGTGCTTGATGTAGAGCGAAACCGCCGTCAGAGACCCGACCAGTAGAACGAAAAGGACGCCGCGCAACGAGAACAGGAACGAGAGAACCTCCCCGTTGGTGATCGACAGCCGACCGTCCGATGACACCATCGATGAGGCCGCCCACGACAGCACCGGACTGAGCACGAAGAAGCTCAGCACCGCCACAGTCGAATCGTACAACAGCAGCGGCCAGAGACTCTTGCCCAGGTCAAGGAAGACCCGGCAAATCAGACGGTACAGCCACCTTGCACGCACTGCGACAGACTCCTACCGGCCCACGAAACGACGCCCATGGTACCCCCCGCCATGTCCCGCCGCAAGCGCCTCGCCATCCCCGCCCCTGTCCCATCGAGCGTATCTGTCTGCAGGAAGCCTCCTCAGCGTGTGCGGGGACGCGGATCGTCGGAGGGCCCCCACACGGTGCGGGCAGGAACCCTGACGCGGATGCGAGAACAGGCGGGTGCCCCGGGGGAGGTCTACTCCGTGATGCCGGCCTCGACCAGTCGCTCCTTGAGGGCGGCCGACTCGACCACCAGCCGATCCCGGTCGGCCTGGAGGTTGTAGTACTCGACGGCCTGTGCGAGGACCGTCTTGAACTCCTTCTCCATCTTCCAGGGCTTGGTGATGAAGCGGAAGATCTCCCCCTGGTTGATCGCCGTCAGAAGCGTCGTCACCTGCGTGTAGCCCGAGAGGACCAGCCGGACGATGTGCGGATACTTCTCCTTGACGATCTTCAGCAGAGCCAGACCCGACATCTCCGGCATGCGCATGTCGGTGACGATCACATGGACTTCATTCTCCTCAAGAAGCTTCAACGCCTCGGCGCCGCTTTCCGCGTAGAGGGTATCATAGGGCTCGTCCAGCATCGCCTGCTCCAGCGACCGCAACAGGCGCACCTCGTCATCGACAAACAGGATGGTTCGTTTCTCATTCATCGGCGGTCACTCCAGTCAGCAGATTGCGTGAATCCTCATCCCTTTTCTTGATCGGTTGCAGGGGCAGTCTGACGGTGAACAGGGTTCCCCGGTCGATCTCGCTCTCGACCGAGATCCGGCCTTTGTGCTTGTTCACGATGATATCGTACGAGATGCTCAGTCCCATTCCGGTGCCTTTGCCCGCCGGTTTGGTTGTGAAGAAGGGATCGAAGACCTTGCGGCGGTCCTCCGGCGCGATCCCCGGCCCGTCGTCCTCGATCTCGCAGACGACGTAGGAATCGACGGGATACGTGCGAATCGTGATCCGCCCGCGTTCCTGCCGCTCCTGAGACTCGATGGCCTGGGCCGCATTGACGACCAGATTGAGAAAGACCTGGTTGATCTGGCCGGGGTGGCAGAAGATCTCCGGGATCTCGCCGAACTCCGTCACCACGTCGGCGTTGTATTTGATCGCATTTCGCGCCACGACGAGCGTGGCCGCCAGACCCTCGTTGATGTTGTACCTGGCGAAATCGCTCGACTGGTCCACGCGCGAGAAGTCACGGAGGTTTTGAATGATCTCGGTGACGCGTTCCAGCCCTTCGCGGGAATCCTCGAATAGAACGTCGAGATTCTTCAGGATCGCGTCGATGCGCATCGTCTCGCGGAACTGTCGGATGGGCGCGACCAGGGCCGGACCTCCGGCAGCGTCGGCCGCTTCCACCGCCCGCTCCAGTTCGGTGTACAGATCGATCAGCGCGAGGATCTTCTTCACATGCTTTCCCAGCGTCTCGAAATTGCAGGCGACGAAACCAATGGGCGTGTTCATCTCGTGAGCGACGCCGGCAGCCAGTTGACCGATCGAGGCGAGCTTCTCGCTCTGAATGAGATGGGACTGCAACTCCTTCAGCTTATGGTCAGCAGCTTCCAGTCGCTTGAATTCGCTGTATTTCTCCGCGATCCGGCGGTCGGTGATATCGCCGGCGATTTCCATCACGGCCGTCGGGTTGCCCTCCTTGTCGCGAAGGGCGACACTGGTGGTGCAGTGAAAGAACCTCAGAAGCCCGCCTTCGTCGGCAAGGGCGACATCGCAACTGTGCGGCTGGCCGTCCCCCAACGTCTGCATGGCGATGCAGGACAGCGCTCGGTACGCGGCGCCCCGACCGTCGCAGGTCTGATGGCACCTCCCGCCGATCCCGTCGTCACCGAAGATCTCCCGGGTCGCCTCGTTGCTCCAGACAACGTTCAGGTCCTTGTCGATCATGACCATCGGGTCGCGGATGGATTCGAGCATCGCGTTCAGCTTGCCACGACTGTGACGCAACGCCTCCTCCAGCTTCTTTCGCTCCACAGAGTAATGGACCACTCGCGTGATGGCATCGACGTTGAACCGGCCTTTGACCAGATAGTCTTGCGCTCCGGCGGCCACCGCCCGGAATCCGAGTTCCTCGTCGTCGGCCCCGGTGACGACGACTTTCGCCACGTCGGGATAGTCTGCCTCCAGGGCAATCAGCGTATCGAGTCCGTCGCTGTCCGGAAGATTCAGATCGAGCAGCAGGATGTCGAACGCACCGTCGGCCAGCGCCGCCATCGCCTTGTTGAGGTCGCCGACGAAGACCACATCATGCAATGGCAGAGACGAGCCGGCGAGCAATCGCTGCATGCCCGCGCAGTCGATCGCGTCGTCTTCGACCACAAGGATATTCAGGGGCTTCGTACTGGCCAGATTCATGTTGTCCTTTGCCGCAATCGTGTCCATGAATCACCGTATGCACCGGACGGAACGACTCCAGGTCGGTCAGGCATACTGCGTTATCGGCTGAAATCACGCCGGGCTTTGCATTTAAGCTGGGAGGCCCGCGTAAAGACCGCTGTCCGCGTCGTTCAGGATCGAGCGGGGACAAATCATCGTTGCCCCCTACAGTTATCGGTCCAGACGCCGGCGAGCCGGAGGCCGTCGAGCCGGCCGAAGGCGTACCCTGCTCGAGGCACGACACAAACCACTGGCGAGACCCGCCGCTTGACAGCGTTGCGAGCCGCTCGTAGAGTCGGTTCCCCGTGACTCGGCAGCGGATCGATCTCCGCGCCTGGCGGGGTCGTCTCTCAGGAACGGACAGGGAATCGTGCCCTCGAACGAAAGACAGTCAGTCCGCCTCTCGCCGGAGGAGGCCGAATACTCGGCCCCGGTGCGACGTCGCCACAGGCTCATCGCCTGGATCGCGCTGGCGACCTATTCGATGTTCCTCGTGTGCCGGGCCCTGCTGCGTCATCGGGCCGGCGATGCAGCGTACCTCCCCGTGTGGGAGTTGCAGGATTCACATCGCCTGGCCGCCTGGATCGGCGGTCTGGCCTTTGCCGGCTTCTGTGCGTTCGCATCTTTCGTCCCCGTCGGTCTTTTTGCCGCGACAGCCGTCCCATGTCGTCGGCGCGGGTTGCGCGGCCTCGCGGCTCGTCTCGCGGCCCCGGCAATCGCCGGCGCCATTGCGGTTCTTGTGTTGACGATTGAGAACGGCTCGTTGTGGTATCCGACCACAGCGGCCCGGCTGGTCCTGCCGGGGTTGGGCTGTCTCTTCGGAGCATGGGTCGCAACGACGTGGCTTCGCGGGCGGCGCGCCCGCTTGTGGCTGGCGCCGAAGATCGCGGCGATGGTCCTCGCAGCGGCCCTGCTCGTCGGGCTGGTCCTGTGGTTGTCCATCGAGCCGGAGCCCTTGCCTTTCGAGGCGGCCGACGTGACGTCAGCCGAGAAACGCGATCTCGTGCGCCTGATTCGCAGCAAGAATCCACGGTCACTGAGCGACGGGCAGACCCACACATTGCGGCTGACCGAGCACGACGTCAACGTCCTGCTGTCGTGGGG
>JAAYBA010000157.1 GCA_012719085.1 Planctomycetota bacterium | reverse complement strand
CGTTTCAACGCATTACGACGGACCCCGAGATCTGCGGGGGTAAGCCCACGATTCGCGGGTTGCGCTTCCCGGTCTCACGTCTGTTGGGGTTGTTGGCCTCAGGGGAAACGCGAGAGTCCATTCTACAGGCCTACCCCTATCTGGAGGCCGAAGACATCCAGGAAGCGTTGAACTATGCGGCTTTTCTGGCCGATGAACAGGTCTTCAAGTTCGCCTCATGAAGTTTCTGCTCGATATGCCTGTCTCGTCGGCACTGCTCGACATACTTGAGGCCCACGGACACGAAGGGGTCCACGCCCACCAGATCGGAAGAGGCCGTGCCTCAGACGCCGAATTGCCTGATATCGCTCGCCGTGAGAATCGAGTCATCATCATGGCGGACCTGGATTTCGCTCGGCTCCTGGCACTCAGCATGGCGGAGGGACCCGGATTGATCCTGTTTTGCGGAGGGAATTACTCCGACCGGGAGATGTGCGATCTGCTCGCAGGTGTCCTTGGAAGAGTCCCCTCGGAACTTCTGGACAGATCGATCTGCGTGGTGGACACGAAGCACGTACGTGTTACGGCGTTGCCGCTTGATCGCAGACCCTGATGCCGTCGCACCGGAGCACGCGACGTCGTGGTCGGTCGGGATTGTCTGGCAATGGTTCGGTTACGCCTGTTCTTGACACTTGAAACTTCATGCTTCAAACCCGCCCGGTCGGCGGGACTGGCGCGGCATCGGGGAAAAACCTCGATCCGTGGGGATTGCGGGCGGTGGCCGTCGGGCGTATGATTCGCGGCATGGAACTGTGGCGTTGGGTCATGTCGATCGTGGGGCTTTCGGGTCTGCCGAGGGCCTGGCAGGTGGGGATCTACGGGCTGGCCGGAGCGGCGTTCGGGCTGGCACTGCTGCTGGTCCGCGTGGCCAACGCGACGTCGTATCTATCGGACAGCCCGCTGACGTGCATCAACTGTCATGTCATGACCGACGCGTATGCCAGTTGGCAGCGGGGCAGCCACGGGCGGGTGGCCGCGTGCGTTGATTGCCACGTGCCGCATCACAACGTCGCGGCCAAGTACGCCTACAAGGCCCGCGACGGGATGAAGCACTCGTACGTCTTCACGCTGCGGAAAGAGCCGCAGGTGCTGGAGCTGTCGGCGCCGGCGGTGCCGGTCGTCCAGAGCAACTGCATCCGCTGCCACAGCGACCAGTTGGCAATGGTCCGGCTGGCGGCGTCGGACGAGCGGCGATGCTGGGATTGCCATGAGAACATCCACGGCTCGGTCCGCAGCCTCTCGACGAGCCCGTCGATGCTGCGGCCGGCGTTACCCGATGCGGGACTCGATTGGATCAGGAAAGGGGGCCAGTGATGGCGTCAGGGTCTTCCCAGAACAAGTCGAAGCTCTTTACGACCAGTGCCGGTCCGCTGCCGTTGTGGGCGGGCGCCGCGGTCCTCGTCTCGGCGGCCGGGGCGGTGCTCGTGATCGGGTTGCTGGCGGTCTCGATCATGGAGCGGCGGTGGGAGGCCCAGCGCCCCACGATGGTGGCCACGCCGATCGCCGAGTGGGAGCCGGACAACGCGGTCTGGGGGCAGAGCTATCCGAGGCAGTACGAGTCGTATCTGCGGACCCGCATCACCGATACGAAGACGAAGTTCGGCGGGGCCGACCCGCGCGACTATCTCGAAGAGGACCCGTATCAGGTGATCCTGTTCGCCGGCTATGGGTTCAGCAAGGAGTATCTCCAGGCGCGAGGGCACTACTACGCCGCACACGATGTGCGCGAGACTGCCCGGATCACGACGCCGTTCCAGGCCGGCACCTGCTGGAGCTGCAAGAGCACGGACGTGCCCCGGCTGATGAATCGAATGGGCGTCAAGGAGTTCTACGCCGCCAACTTCCACGACCTGGCCGACGAGGTCAAGCACCCGATCGGCTGCCAGGACTGCCACGACCCCGAGACGCTGCGGCTTCGCATCACCCGTCCGGCCCTGCGCGAGGCCTTCGCCGCCATGGGCCGCGACATCGACGAGGCCACCCATCAGGAGATGCGCTCTCTGGTGTGCTCGCAATGTCACGCCGAGTACTATTTCAAGACGGATGAGTCGGCGGGACTGAAGAACTACCTGGTGTTTCCCTGGGCCAAGGGGACGACGGCCGACGAGATGCTGGCCTACTATGATGCCATCGACTTCGCCGATTACGTGCATCCGATCTCCGGCACTCGAATCGTCAAGGCCCAGCATCCGGACTACGAACTCTACCGGACAGGCGTGCACTCGTTTCGCGATGTCGCCTGTGCGGATTGTCACATGCCGTACCGTACCGAAGGCGGCGTCAAGTTCACCGACCACCACGTCCAGAGCCCGCTGCTGAACATCGCCAACAGTTGCGCCGTCTGCCACCGTTGGAGCGAAGACGACGTCCGCACGCGCGTCGAGGGCATGCAGACCAAGGTCAGTGACGCCATGTTGCAGGCCGAAGAGGCGCTGGTGCATGCGCACTTCGACGTGGCGGCGGCAAAGCAGGCGGGGGCGAGCGACGACGACCTGAAGGCGGCGCGGTCACTGATTCGCAGCGCGCAGTTCCGCTGGGACTACGTCTCGGCGACAAACGGCATGGGATTTCATTCGCCGCAGGAGTCGACGCGGCTTCTCGGCGAGGCGGCCAATCTGGCGCAGCAGGCCCGCGTCGATGCGGCCCGTTTGCTGGGGCGCCTCGGTGTCACCGCGATCCCGCGTTACCCCGATGTCTCGACGCGTCAGAAGGCATGGGACGTCGCACAGGCCTTCGTCGGGGCCGACGGCGTCAGGTTGCTGCCCTGAGCGTCGCGTGCCCCGTGACCGCCCCCTGAACACAAGACTCTCTGTTGGGGCCGAGAAAATCGTGACGATGGATCGTCCAATCCGGTCGTCGGGGACATGCCCAAAGAAAATCTCCGCTTTTTTCGATTTTTCCTTTGCACGAGCGAACAAGTAGGACTATATTAATCCTATATAGAACAGCCGGCCGTCGTGGGCCTGTGCGATACGTGGCAAGTCAGGTGGGAATGGATGGACATATTGAGGCGCAATACCGATTACGCACTGCGTCTGGCGGTGAACTTGGCCGGGCGCTATGGGGATGGATCGGTGTCCACCCGGGCGTTGTCGGATGAAGAAGACGTGTCGTACCAACTGGCGTGCAAATTGATGCAAAAGCTTCACAAGGAAGGACTTGTGGAAAGCGATATGGGGCCGAAGGGGGGCTTTCGCCTGGCCCGGCGGCCAGAGGATGTGCCGATTCTCGATGTGATTGCGGCGATCCAGGGCCCGTTGCGGCTGAATCGATGCCTGCTGGGCGACGGCTTCTGCGAAAGGCAGGAAACCTGTCCCATCCGGGCCCGGATCGGACGGCTCCAGGAGCAGATGGACGAGTATCTCGGTGCGGTGACGTTGGCGGAACTGGCCGAGAATCGCAGACCGCAACGCGAGACCACACAAGGCCGTGGGAGGAACACATGACCGAACGAACGAAACAAACGACGCTGCTGGACGCCTGCGTGGGCCGGGCCCAATCGCTGGCGGCCCTGGCGGGATATGCCGACGACTCGATCGTCAGCAAGACGATTCTGGACAAGGCCAGTGGGACGATCACCCTGTTCGCCTTCGACAAGGGTCAGAAGCTCAGCGAGCACACCTCGCCCTACGACGCCGTCGTCCAGGTCGTCGAGGGGCGAGCGCATCTGGTGATTGGTGGCGAGGCGAAGGACGTTGTCGCCGGTGAGTTGATTGTCATGCCCGCGAACGTGCCGCACTCGGTAACGGCCGTCGAACAGTTCAAGATGCTGCTCGTTATGATTCGTTAGAACGCACCCGTAAGGAGATGGCGGAAGTATGAAGACGATCGAAGCCAAGACCGCCCCGGCAACACCGAATCTGCATAACGTCCGGGTGAGCAAGCTGTACGATACCGAGCACGCCCAGGTGATGCACATCACGCTGGATCCGGGCGAATCGCTCAAGAAGCACGTTACGCCGGTGGACGTATTCTTCTATGTCCTCGAGGGCCGCGGTGTGGTTGAGATCGGCGACGAACGGCGCGAAGCCGGACCGGATACGTTGATTGACAGTCCGGCGAAGATCCCGCACACCTGGTCCAACGAGAGCGACGGGGTCTTCCGCGTGCTGGTCGTCAAGACCCCGCGGCCGGCGCAGACTACGAGGTTGCTGTGACGGCGGAGCAACGACAGGGATACGAACGGATGCAACACGAGCCGAACATCGGAACGAAGTATTACTAATCAAAGGAGAGCAATTATGTTTTGTTATCAGTGCGAGCAGACGG
>JAAYBA010000001.1 GCA_012719085.1 Planctomycetota bacterium | reverse complement strand
GGCGCACCGATGGGGGTTGAGGGCGGGTGTTTTTGCTGGTGTGGAGGGCGTTGCGGGGGTATAATTGACTGGTTGCCGGTTATTCATCATCGTATCGGTTGCGGCGGTTCTTCGGGGGCCTGCACGGCACGGATATCGACGAGATCCTGGGCATGAACCTGGTGGCGGTCTGGCAACACCGGGCGCAGGGCCGGGCACGATTCCGCTGACGGCATCGCGTTGACGCACAGCATATTTGCCGAGTCGGGCCAAGCCACTCGGGGAGAAGGAGAAGACCTTGGCAGAGAGAGCAGAGATACCGAAAAGCAAGGGGCCGCTCCAGCGTCCGGTCGATCAGCGTCACGCGCTGTTGCGGGTGGAGGGAAAGAACGCCTGGATTCGGAGTCTGGACCGCGAGCTGGCGGAGACGTTCTGCGCGCTGGTGACGGAGGGGGTCGCGGTGACCGGGGCGCGGAGCGCAGGAGTGGTCTCGTGGGGGATTTACGCGGGGCAGCCCGATCAGACGGGCACGGTCATTCTCGATCGGAAACCGGACGGGCGTTTCAAGCTCGTGCCGTTGGACGATGCGGCGAACCGGCTGCTGGCAGAGGTGGCGCAGCTCGTGGGACGCGAAGGCAGCGTGAGCGGCGAAGAGGGGAAGCATGGACGGGTCTTTCGCGGCGAACTGAGGAAGCCGGACGGGTCGATCGGAACAGAGGCGGCGGCTTCGGAGGCGAAATCCGGAGTCGGGGCGGGCGAAGAGAAGTCGAAGGCGAGGAAGGGGAATATCCCCAAGAGCAAAGGGCCGCTCCAGCGTCCGGTGGACGAGCGTCACGCGCTGTTGCGGGTGGAGGGAAAGAACGCGTGGATTCGGAGTCTGGACCGCGAGCTGGCGGAGAGGTTCTGCACGCTGGTGACGGAGGGGGTCCCGGTGACTGGGGCGCGGAGCGTAGGGGTGGTCTCGTGGGGGATCTATGCGGGCCAGCCCGACCAGACGGGCACGGTCATTCTCGATCGGAAATCGGACGGGCGGTTCAAGCTCGTGCCGTTGGACGATACGGCGAACCGGCTGCTGGCAGAGGTGGCGCAGCTCGTGGGACGCGAGGGGAGCGTGAGCGGCGAAGAAGGGAAGCATGGACGGGTCTTTCGCGGCGAGATGCGGAAGCCGGACGAAGCGGCCCAGACACAGGGGACGGATGCGGCATCGGAGGCGGAGGTCGCGCCAGGCGACGAGGCGCCGGCAGGTGAATTCGAGACAATTACGGGGGAGGATGCCATCGCCGCCATTGGGCAGAAGGTCGCCATGGAGTTCATCGAGCGTGGCATCAAGGTCCGCATCCGAGGCAAGCGGGAGGACTGCGAGATGACTGCGAAGCGGATTCTTAAGGGCAGCCCGACGGTGGCTTCGCAGCAGGGTGCGAAATACATGATCGAAGGCAACCTGAGTAAGTCCTATCTCAGGAAAGGAGCCCACCAGCAGGGTCCCGATGCCAACGGTGTGTGTACCAGGGAGGACGGCCCAGAGCGTAGCTTCACGGCGTTCGGAGAGAACCTGCAGGCGGTGGAGGCGGCGTGCCTTACGGGCTGCAAGAAGGAGACGATGTTCACGATCGTGGTCAACGACCGCTCGACGGGTTACGTCGTGATCAGCTCGGGCAGGCGGCGCATGGTGTGATGGGGGCTGCAGGCTGGAGG
>JAAYBA010000156.1 GCA_012719085.1 Planctomycetota bacterium | reverse complement strand
GTGCTGATCGGCGGCATTGATGCCCGAACCATCGACGGTCTTCTCCGGCCCGGCAGCCGCATCGAAGTCGCCGTTGCTCGTGGCGATGATGTTCGCAACCGGATACGCGAACGGCTCGCTGGTGAAGCTCCAGATTTCGCCCTTGAAGATCGTATTGTCCGGCGCCGCATTCACTTCGTCGATCCGCCAGTAGTATGTCGTATTGAATTCGAGCAACCCGTCCGGATCGTACGTCGTGGCGGCCTGGCTCTGGCTGAGGAGCACATCCAGCGGGTTGGCCCGGCTGGCCGCATTGACGTCATCGAACGACGTTCCGAAGTACACATCGTGTGTCGCCGCGAACTCGCCCGCCGTCCAACTGAGCACCACATCCCGCGGAATGTCCACGGAGCCGTCTTCCGGGCTGGGACTCTGCGCCACTGACTGGTCCGCCAGACCCGCCATGATCTTAACGACTTCAGCATCGCTAAGCGGTTTGTGATAGACCTGCACGTCGTCGATCATACCATTGAAATACTCGCCGCCGTCCCACTGACCGATGTGCGTGTTACCGGAGGTGCCTTTGTAGGGTGTGGCCGCTGCCTGCGCCACCATCTCGCCGTTGAGGTAGATCCGTCGGTTCTGATTCTCGTAGTCGTACCACAGGGCCACGTGATACCAGTTGCCTACTTCCACCGAACCAGCGGGAGAATCCAGGTCGTTGTTGTAGAACCCCATGCGAACGGCGCCGCCTGCCGGTATTCGGATGTGCAGACTCGTATCCGTGGCATTGGCCTGGACCTGGGCAAAGAAGATGTGGTCGCTGCTGGTCTGGCCCGGATTGATCCACATGGCGATCGTGAAACTGCGATCGTTGAATGGGATATACGGCGCGTTCACGTAGGCGTTGGAGCCGTTGAATTGCAGCGCCGCATCCAGCACACCGGTCACCCACGTGGCGGCGCCTTCGACGGTGCCGTCATTGCCGTTTCCGGAGCCGTCGGCCGCCACGGTCCCGGCGCCCTCATCGAAGGACCACCAGGCCACGAGGGCCGGATCGAACCCGGCCATCACCACACCGGCCGGGCTCAACAGGGCAAACAGAGTTGCCAATAGCACTAACTTTCTACACATGTTCGTCCTCCTTCAAAAGACAGTCAAACCTTGAACACCTGCGCCCGCTACAAGCCGGAATTCGTTCCGGATGAAGAGACTTCTTCGGGGCAGTCAGGGTATCCTTCCGGTGGGTCAACAATTGGGTCAGATTGGGTGTAGCGACCTCCTTATGGCAGATCACGGACCATTCTCATACCGATGAAAGGACACGACGTTGTGCGAGAACATCCTCTCCGGACGTCTCCGTATCGATTTGCGTCAGGCAAATCACCCCGTGCTACGACCTCCGACCGATATTGAAACCTCTGCGTCAGTGACAAGCGAATTCAGTCGCCGCGCCAACCGAGGTTTCGACAGAACTCCTCCTATATTTCTTCTTATACCAAGTAAACGTCACGAAAACAACTCTTTTTCCGGCCATTGTAGGATTGCCCAGGCGTCGCGGCGACGGCATTTTCGGGGACTTTCCGGGGGATTACGGGCGCGGAATTCGGCGAACGGCCGACCGTTATTCGAAGACAAAGGCGATCAGCAGGCCGGCAAGTACGGCGGCGACCAGCAGAATCGCGCAGGCGATCTGTTCGACGGACAGGCTGAGCGTGAAGGTCGCGCCCGCTGTGGCGAGGAGGGTTGCGATGCCCGAAGGGGTGCCCGCAAGGCCGGCAATCGTGGCGGCGGCTCCCACCTGGCAGGAGGCGGCGGTGACCGTGGTACCGGCTGCAGCGGTGTCGGCCGGGGCCGTCAGCCAGCCGAAGAGGCCCAGGGCCGTCAGTAACAACCCCTTGCCGAACCCTCGCTTTGTCAATCGGCGACGGAGCGAGTGCCTGGCCCGAAAGAACAGCACGCGGGCCCACAACTCCTTGCAGTCCATCATGTCGGCGATCTCGGCGAACGACAACTGCTCGTAGCACTGCAGCGTCAGTACGCTTCGGTAGGTCAGTTTCAACTGGGCCATGGCATCGACCACGGCCTCGGCCAGTTCCTTCCGCATGAGCCGGTCCAGGCCGTCGTCGCGGTCGTGTGCGAGGTGGTCCGAGAAGCGTTGACGGCTGACCGATGAGAATCCGATCTGCCGGGCACGGGCCTGGTTGCGGTAGTGGTGCTGGACCTGGCCCAGAGCCGTGCGAAACAGCCAGGGCCAGAATCGATCGGGATGCTCGATGTTCCTGGTGTTCTCGATCATCTTCAGGAGGGTCTCCTGCAAGAGGTCCTGGGCCAGGTCGTGGTTGAGGGTCAGGCGGTAGATGTAGGCAGAGAGCCTGCCCCGGGCCGCCTCGGCGAGGCGGTCCATCCGCTGCGGGTCCCCATGTTGTGCCTGGCGGACCAGCTCGACGATATCGATATCGGTGCACATAAGCGTTGCTCGCCTGATAGAGTCCCGATTGTACCATTTTGTTACGCAAAATCTCACATTTGTCTCGGTAGGCAGGGCCGCACGATGCGTCCGCCAGCGAACTGCCGGGATGGCGCCAGGTTGCGATGCGTTCTTGTCGCGGCAGGGGTCTTCTGGTAGCATGACGTGGGTTGCCTGTGGCTTAGACGAATTCTGGAGTCGCCGACAAGGAGCACAACGGAAGACCATGGAAAGGAGTGCCTGGCTCATGTCACTGGAAAGACGTGTGTGTCTGTCGTTTCTTCTCGTCCTAATCGTTCTTGGGCCGGCGCCGGCGGCGGTGAAGGTCTGGCAGGAGCCGTTGACGCTGCCCACCTACCGGCTCGAAGCGCCCGACGTGAACCCGCGTTTCTACACCAATGAATCGTATCAGGGGGCGCAGAAGCGGGTCTATCCCTATGCGATGCAGGACGGCGTGACGAACATCCGCGAGGAGCAGACCTATACGGCCCTGTACCTGGAGAATGAGTACATCAAGCTGTGCATTCTGCCGGAGATCGGCGGGCGGCTGTTCTATGCGACCGACAAGACCAACAACTACGAGATCTTCTACCGGCAGAGCGTGATCAAGCCGGCGCTGATCGGTATGCTCGGGGCGTGGATCTCCGGCGGGATCGAATGGTGTGTCTTCCACCACCATCGCGACACGACGCACATGCCCGTCGATTACACGCTGGCCGAGAACGCCGACGGCAGCAAGACGATCTGGTTCGGCGAGACGGAGCGGCGGCACCGGATGAAATGGCTTGTCGGCATCACGCTCTACCCGGGCCGATCGCAGATCGAGACAACGGTCAAGCTGATCAATCGGACCGCCCAGCCGCACTCGATCCTGTATTGGGCCAATGTCGCGGTCCACGTGGACGATACCTACCAGGTGATCTTTCCGCCCAGCGTCACGGCCGCGACGTATCATTCCAAGAATGACTTCGCGCACTGGCCGATCGGCGCCGAAACCTACCGCGGCATAGACTACCGAGGAGTGGACCTGAGCTGGTGGAAGAACCACCCGGAGCCCGTCTCGTTCTTCGCCTGGGACCTTCAGGAGGATTTCATGGGCGGCTACGACCACGGCCGCCAGGCCGGCGTGGTCCACGTGGCCAACCATCACGTCGTCTGCGGGGCCAAACTGTGGGAGTGGGGGCCCGGACCGCGCGGTCGGATGTGGGACAAGATCCTGACCGATGAGGACGGCCCATATGCCGAGCTGATGGTCGGCGCGTTCAGCGACAACCAGCCCGACTACAGTTGGATCAAACCGTACGAGGTCAAGACGTTCCAGCAGTGCTGGTATCCGATCCGTGCGATCGGCGGGTTCAAGAACGCCAATCTCGACGCGGCCGTCAACCTCGAACGGACCGACGACGGCAAGGTCCGGCTGGGGTTCAACACGACCGCCCCGCACAAGAAGGCCAGGGTGCTGCTGACGGCTTCGGGGCAGACCATTCTGGACGAGACAATTGCCATTGGTCCGGCTCAGCCGTTCGTGACGGACGTGGCGGCGCCCGAGGGCGTCGATGTCACCGATCTGCGGGCTTCGTTGCTGGCCGCCTCAGGGCAGGAGCTGATCGCGTATCGACCCGTGGAACGCCCGTACGATCCGAACCTGCCGGCGGTCGTGAAGAACCCGCCGGCGCCGAAGGACATCGAGACCATCGAGGAATTGTATCTGACCGGCTTTCGCATCGAGCAGATTCACAATCCCCGCGTCGATCCGTTCGATTACTACGACGAGGCCCTGCGTCGCGATCCGAACGACACGCGGACGAACACGATCGTGGGCATCAACTACAACAAGCGGGCGTTGTACGCCAGGGCGGAGGAGCATCTGCGCCGGGCGGTGACGAGACTTTCGGCTGACTATACGCGGCCCATCAGCACCGAGGCCTTGTATCACCTGGGTGTGGCGCTGCGCGCTCAGGGAAAGCTCGACGAGGCATACGATGCGTTCTTTCGGTCTACGTGGGATTACGCATTTCACTCGGCCGGCTACCATCAGCTTGCGGAGTTGTCGTGCGGCAAAGGGGACTGGGCGACGGCGATCGAGCAGATCGACAGATCGCTGACGACCAACACCGTGAACACGAAGGCGCGGAATCTCAAGGCGGCGGTGCTCCGACATCAGGGCGACCTCCGGCAGGCCCGGGCGATCGTACAGGCCGTGCTGGCCAGCGATCCGCTCGATTTCGTTGCGATGAACGAATTGGTTCTGATCCAGACGGCCCTCGGACAGAGACGTCGCGCCGCCGATACGCTGGAGCGGCTGGAACGGACGATGCAACGGAACGTGCAGGCCTACCTCGAACTGGCGACGGATTACATGAGCTGGGGCCTCTGGGACGAGGCGATCGAAGTGCTTGGGCGGGCGGCGCGCGACAAGACGGACGCGGCCGGCCGCTATCCGCTGGTGTATTATTATCTGGGCCACATCCATCAGCGTAACGGCGATGTCGACGCGGCCCGGAAGCTGTTCTCACAGGCGCAGGCGATGCCGGCGGATTACTGCTTCCCGTTTCGCCACGAATCGATTGCGGCGCTGACCGCAGCGATCGAGTGCAACCCGGACGACGCGCGTGCCGCCTACTATCTCGGGAACGCGCTCTACGACGTGCAGCCGGAGGAGGCGGTGGCCTGTTGGGAACGGGCGGCCCGGCTCGATCCGCGTTTCGCCGGCAGCCATCGCAACCTTGGGTGGGCGTACCATCGAACGGCAGACGATGTGCCCAGAGCCATCGCCTGTTACGAGAGGGCGATCGCATGCAGAACCGATGATGCGCGTTTGTTCGCAGAACTGGACCATCTGTATGAATTGGGCAATGTGGACCCCGCCAAACGGCTGGAGGTTCTCCAGAGGCACCATGCGACGGTCATCAGAAGAAACGACAGTCTCCAGAGTCTGATCGCGGCGATGGTGCTGGCGGGCCACTACGACCAAGCCGTTTCCGATCTGGCGAGTCACCATTTCCACGTTCGGGAAGGCGGTGGAGAAATTCGCGACGTCTACGTCGACGCCCATCTGCTTCGCGGACTCGAACGGCTTAAGGACAATAAAGCGGTCAAGGCCCTGGAGGATTTCCTTGCGGCGGCTGAATACCCGGAGAACCTCTCCGTCGGCCGGCCGCAGAACGATCCGCGCGCCGCGCAAATCGCTTACTATGCAGCGCAGGCTCACGAGGCCCTCGGCGATGCGGAGAAGGCCAAGGCCTTCTACGAGAAATCGGCAGCCGAGGCGGGCGCGCGCTGGGCGCCCGAGTCGCGTTTCTACCGGGCGATGTCGATGCGCAAGCTGGGCCGCGAGGAGCAGGCCACGGAGGTTTTCGATGAGCTGATCCGAACGGGGTCCGAGCGAATCGAACGCGATGAGGAAGTGGATTTCTTTGCTAAGTTCGGCGAGCAGCAGGCCCGTCAGGCCCGGCTTGCCTCGGCCCATTACATCCAGGGACTGGGCTACGTTGGGTCCGGCCGGATGGAGGCGGCCCGTAGCGCGTTTGGCGAGGCGGCAAAGCTCAACGTCAGTCACGTCTGGGCGAGGGCCCAATTGGCGATGTTGCCTTAGACGCTCGATCATCGGTGTGATGCGATGGGGTCCGCAGAAGCAGAACCGACGATTTCGTCGGTCCAGGGTGTGTCCGTCCACGGTTTTGTCACTTTCCACAAGGTCGCTACCTGTTTCAGAGCCGTTGACGAAGGCCCTGCAGATGGCACGGCGTTTGCGATAGACTCCGGCATAAGCTTCTTGAAGACGTTGCTTCTTGCCGGGGACGCAGGGCATGCATCTGTTCACCTATGGTTCGTTGATGTTTGAGTCCGTCTGGAGGCGGCTGGTGCGGGGCACCTATGCCAGTCGCCCGGCCCGCCTGCACGGCTTCGCCCGTCGCAAGGTCCGCGACGATGTCTATCCCGTCATCTTCCGGACCCACGATGCCGAATGGGTTGATGGCCTGGTCTACCTGGATCTCGGTGCAGAAGACCTCAAACGTCTGGATTTCTTCGAGGGCGAATTCTACGACCGCCAGAGTCAGACCGTCGTCGCCGGACGCGAGACAATCACGGCCGACGCCTATGTTCTCAGAGACGAATACCTCCACATGACCGACCACGCCCCGTGGGACCCTCAGTGGTTCGGCCGCGAAGGGCTTGCGGCCTTTCTGGGACGCTACAAGGGCTTCTGACGGCGTCCGAATCCGCCATCATGGTTTGTCTGCGACCCGGCCGGAATCGGCCAGGTGAAAGGAGAAAATCGTGGCCTTGCCGCTTGCGTTCCGAACCCGTTTGCTGTATAATACGATGTGACACTTTTTTGGGGTGGTGTAAGCTATGAATGAGATAGTCTTGACGGTTTTCGTGATGCTTCTGTTCCTTTCAGGCGTAACAACCCAGTAGGTCTGACGGTGCAGGGGACAATTGAATAGGCTCGTGATCGGTTGAACATCCGAGGAGACACGTTCTCTTCGGGTCCGGTCAGCGGCCGATGGATTGGTTCTCTCATCCGTCAGGCCAACCCACTTTCACATACCACATCTCCGCGGTGCTGCTGCCGTTCTCCCAGTTCGCCTGTAGCCACCCCGCCCGCAGGCGGAGCCCGTACCCTGCGTCCGAGAATTTTCTTGACTACCTGGGGCCGATCTGCCATAATCAAATGCGGTTTCTAACGTTAGCATGCCAGGTTAGACGGGCTTCGACGTTCTCGCTGGAGGACGGCTGCGTCCAGCCGGCACGCCGGAGAATCGGCCGAGAACCAGGCCCTGATGAGATATGGCAGGCGCAACGCACAGCAAACGGCGATTCACGATACTCCCGCCCGAAACGTACCATCAGCGTTCCGATCGGTCCTGTCCTGCCATATCCACATCCCATGGAAAGGAGGTACACGCCCGGATCGAATGATGATTGCCCACAGGCGAGCATGAAGAGCGTCGCCGCCTGAAACATCCTCAAGAGCTCCGGTGTATGCGGCGATAAAGGCTGAGGCGGCACTGGCACAGAAAAAAGGGTAGCATGTTGGCGCCCGATGGGGCGCCGAAGCAAGAACTTCTGCTGGAGGATTGTCATGGTTAGGAAAGTATTTTGTCTTGTCTCTCTGACCCTATTGATCGGACTGACGACGGCCGCGCCGGCCGCCGCTGACCTTCTCGCCTGGTGGACGTTTAACGAAGCCGCCGGCACGACCGCCGCCGATGTCTCCGGCAACGGCCACGATGGCACCCTCAACGGCGATGCGAGCTGGGCCGCCGGCCATCTGGGCGGCGCGCTGCAACTCGACGGCTCCGGCGACTACGTGATGTGTGGCCTGCTGGACATCGACACCACCGTGACAGGCGGTATGACGGTCACGGCGTGGATCAACAAGCCCGCCGGCGGAGACTACAAGACATGCAGCAACCGCCAAGGCGAAAATGCTGCCGGTGGAGGCTTCACGTGCTCGATCTACAACGACCGCATGGAGATGGACATTTGCAGCGCTACGGCGCGCAACCTCAACCGGGACAGCGACGGTCCCACCATTCCTGGGGACACGTGGATCCATCTGGCATGGGTTTTCGACGACGCCGGGGACATGTTCCATGAGTATCACAACGGCGTGCTGGTGGATTCCTCGTCGGAAGCCGTCTCCGTCGGCCTTTCGACGCAGAACTTCCGCGTCGGGGCGGATTCTCCGACTCTCGGAAACTACTTCAGCGGCATGATCGACGACCTGCGCGTGTACAGCCACGTCCTGACGGAGGCCGAGCTGGCCGACGTGATGGCAGGCAAGGCGCCCGGCTTCGAGACAGCGGGAGATCCGAAGCCCGAAAGCGGCGCCACCGACGTACCGCGTGACGCGGTCCTGAGCTGGAGCGCCGGCGAATTTGCGGCAACGCACGACGTCTACCTCGGCACGGTCTTCGACGACGTCGACGCCGCCGATCGCGTCAATCCCATGGCGGTGCTCGTCAGCCAGGGCCAGCCCGAGACCAGCTATGTCCCCGCCGAGGTCCTGCAATTCGGTCAGACCTATTACTGGCGCATCGACGAGGTCAATGCGGCCCCGGACAACACCGTCTTCAAGGGCGAGGTCTGGAGCTTCACCACCGAACCTCTGGTCTATCCGATCCAGGGTGTCGTGGCGACCAGCAATGCGACATCGGGCGCGGATGCCGGGCCCGAGAACACCGTCGATGGTTCGGGACTCAACGCCGCCGACGAGCATTCCCTCGCGTCCGAAGACGCGTGGCTGGCCACGTGGGATGCGAGCGAGCCTCTGTGGATTCAGTTCGAATTCGATGCGGTCCACAAGCTGCACCAGATGTTCGTGTGGAACTACAACAGCCAGTTCGAAATGGTTCTGGGCTTCGGGCTCAAGGATGTCACCGTGGAGTACTCGACGGATGGAGACGAGTGGACCGCCTTCGGTGACGTCCAACTCGCCCGCGCCGCCGCGACGGCGACCTACACATTCAACACCACGATCGACTTGGAGGGCGTCGTCGCCCGATACGTTCGTCTGGTCGTCAACAGCGGCTGGGGGACAATGGGCCAATACGGCCTCAGCGAGGTCCGATTCACCTATCTGCCCGTTCTGGCCCGCGAGCCGGAGCCGGCGGACGGCGCGGTCGATGTGTCGGTCGAGGCCCTTCTCACCTGGCGCGCAGGCCGCGAGGCGGTTTCGCATGAGGTCCTGCTGGGGACCGACCCGGAGACACTGGCCGTGGTCGATGCGGTCGCGGCGTCGCAATACGGCCCCGGCACGCTCGATCTCGGGACGACCTACTACTGGCGCATCGACGAGGTCAACGAGAATGCCGCCCCGAGCCTCTGGACCGGCAACATCTGGAGCTTCTCCACGCAGGACTATCTCGTCGTGGACGACTTCGAGAGCTACACGAACGACCTCGATGGCGGCAACGCGATCTTCCAGGCCTGGACCGACGGATACGAAGATACTGCCAACGGCTCGCAGGTCGGGTATCTCGACGCCCCGTTCGCCGAACAGGCGATTGTGCGCGGCGGCAGCCAGTCCATGCCCCTGTACTTCGACAACACCTCGGCCTCGACATCCGTGGCCGATCTGGACCTCGGCGGTCAGGACTGGACGCAGGCCGGCATCCAGACACTCGTGCTGTACTTCCGTGGCGGCACGAGCAATACAGGCGGTCGGCTCTATCTGAAGATCAACGGCACGAAAGTGATCTACGACGGCGACGACGATGCGCTGACCAAGCCCCGATGGGGACAATGGAACGTCGATCTGGCCTCGGTCGGCATCAACCTGGGCAATGTCACAAGCCTCAGCGTCGGCGTGGACGGGGGCGGTTCCGGTCTGGTCTACATCGATGACATCCTGCTGTACCGGACGGCCCCGGAGATTCTCGCTCCGGTCGATCCGGGAACGGATGGGCTGATGCTTCAATATCTCTTCGACAGCGGCGCCACCGACAGCTCGGGCAACGGCTATCACGGCTCCCTTCTGGGAGATGCCGGAGCCGCCGACGGCGTCCTGAACCTGGACGGCGCCGATGACGCCGTGGCAGTCCCGAGGATCGGCGGCGCCAGTGCGACGTTCAGTGCGTTCAGCTATGCGATGTGGGTCAATCCGGCGTCGTCTATCGCCGACGTGCAGTTTGCCGGCGGGCTGAACACCGACGTCTGGGCGGCCGGCGCAGCGCATTTCAAGCTCTCCTACGGCCTGGTCAACGTCGGAATCAACGGCCTCGACGGCGGCGACCTCGCCGGCGTGACGATGGTCAACGCCGGGGAGTGGAGCCACATGGCCCTGACGGTCTCTCCGACACGGGCAGCCATCTACCTGAACGGCCAGGTCGAGGATTCACGCGATCTGGCGGCCCCCATGACGAACCTCATCCTGGGCGGCGCCTCCCTGGGCGCATGGAACAATGGCGGCACGCTCGAACGGGAAATGACCGGCCAGATGGATGATGTCCGCATCTACGACCGCGCCTTGTCGGAGGCGGAGATTCTGTTCCTGGCCGAGAACCGGTAGCGTACACCACACTGCCGCACGAACGGCAGACAGTAGCGTGATAGATCGACACGGGGCCTGTTCCAACCGACGTTGGGGCGGGCCCCGTGTCTGTTGACAGACCCCACGACCCGGCCCAGGTACGACAAGGCAGTCGATTGACACGCTGAAATCGTTCGCTATCATGGTCTGGAGCGATCATATGACGGGATGCAGTTTTCATCACAACCGATGATGGAAAGGACGGGACGCGATGGCGAAGATGAACCGACGAAACTTCCTCACAGCGGCGGTCGGCGGCGGCCTTGCCATGAACGCCTTCCTCAGAGGGACGACCGCAGATCAGCAAGCCAAACAGAGAATCCACCTGGGCGTCATCGGGTGCGGCAATTACGGCATGGCCGATATCCGCGCGGCGTTCAAGGCCGGCGGCGTGGCCGTCGTCTCGCTGTGTGATGTAGACAGCCGGCATCTCGCC
>JAAYBA010000155.1 GCA_012719085.1 Planctomycetota bacterium | reverse complement strand
TCCGGCGGAAGATGAAGGGGCGATAAACATGGGCGAATTACGTCTGGCAGGCTTGTCAACCGGAATCGACACGAGCGCTCTGATCACGCAGTTGATGCAGATCGAGCAGCGCCGGCTCAACAAATACGTTGAAACCAAGAACACATGGGACCAGCGCAAAGAGGCGCTCAACACGCTGAAGACCAAGCTGAACGACCTCAAGACGGCGGCGGCCGCCCTTTCGGATTCGCGAAAGCTGCGCGCCTATGCCACCGCCTCGAGCGACACGGACGTTCTGACCGCCGAATCGTCCAATAACGCGTTCGAAGGCAACCATTCGGTGGTGGTCAATCAGCTCGCCAATGCCGAGCGATGGGTGCACTCGACGGGAATGAAGTACAAGGAGGAATACCTCGGAGAAGGGGTGTTCATTTACTCCTACAACCACAAGGAAGTGACCATCACCACGACTGCCGATACCACGCTGGAGGAATTCGCGGGACTGATCAACAACGACGCGAACAATCCCGGCGTGACCGCCACGCTGCTCCACCACAACGGGGCCTATCACCTCGTCCTCAATGGCAACGAGGCCGGTTCCGACTACGAGATCTTCATCAACACCAGCAACACGGAAGTGTGGCAGGCCACTTCGCCTGTTACGGTGGGAGGGGAAAACGCCTCACTGACCACGAAGATCAACGAGCTGGATCAGTTCACGGGGACCTTCGCCGGCGATGAATCCATCACCATCAGCGGGCGGCGGAACGACGGGACTGTGGTGAGCCACAGTTTTGCGGTGAATGAGAACACCCGGCTCGACCATCTCATCGAGGAGATCAACACGGCATTCGAGGGGACGGCCACGGCGACCGTGGTGAACGGTCAGATTCGGCTGACCGACCACATCAGCGGTGCCAGCCAGATGGAGTTCAGCCTCAGCTACGATCCCGGGTCCGGCGGCACGAATCTGGCCCTGCCCGCCATCGCTCAGTTCACCCAGGGCGGCAGCACCGCGGCAAACCTGGCAGGATTCGCCGAAGCGGATTTCACCGAGACCCAATCCGCCCGGGATTCACAGATCAAAGTGGACGGGTTTCCTCCGGGCGAGGAAGAATGGATCAGCCGGAGTTCGAACACGATCGACGACGCCCTCCAGGGGGTGACGCTGCACCTGCACGACACAGGGACGGTGCAGGTCAATCTGACGCGCGACGTCGAGTCGGTCAAGCAGAAGCTCACCGCGATGATCGATGCCTACAATTCCGTTGTGACATTCCTGGCGGAGAAGACCGGTTACAACAGCAACCTCGGGACGGCCGGCGTTCTGATGGGCGACTCGACCGTATCGAGCATCCTGAACAACCTCCGCATGCCGCTGCTGCGTCAGACCGACGGCTTCGTCATCGACGTCGACTCGTTCCTCATGCCGGGACACCTCGGCCTCGAACTCGAACGAGACGGGACGCTCTCTCTGGACAGCACGGTGTTCAACGAAGCCATCGCCCAGGACTACATGGGCGTGCTGGCCCTCATCGGAGCTGACAAGACCGGCACGTCCGACAGCAACATGATTCAGTTCTACAGCGCATCGAGCAATTATACGCAGGCGGGAACGTACAACGTGCAGGTAAGCGTTGCCGGAGGGGCCATCACCAGCGCCCAGATCAAACTCAAGAGTGAATCCACCTATCGGGACGCCACCATCAGAGGGAATATGATCTCGGGCAACAGCACGTTCACGGAAGGGGGGATCCCGACATATGCCGAGAATGGCCTGTTTCTGAGCGTCGATCTCAGTCAGGACGGCACGTTCGACGCCACCGTCCGCGTCCGTCAGGGATTCACCGGCGCGATGGAGGACGTGATCGAGCGGTTCGTGAAGTCGTCGGATGGATGGCTGACGCTGGATCAGAGTTCGGTCGATGTGCAGATTCAGAACCTCGAAGATCGAATCACCCGAGAAGAGGACCGCCTGTCGAGGGTGGAGACACGCCTGGTCACCAAATACGCGCGACTGGAGAAAACGCTGACGCTGCTGCAAAACCAGATGGCCGCCCTCAATATGGGATAGGGCCGGATGGTGTCCCCGTCATCTGGTGTTCTTCTTGCTCTGTCGGAGCCGATAGATCATCGCCAGCACCTCGGCGACGGCCACATAGAAAGCCTCTGGAATGCGCTGGCCGGGCTTGATAGAGGCGTAGATGGCGCGGGCCACTTCCGGCCGCCGGACAATTGGAATCCCATAGGAACGGGCGATCGCAATGATCTTCTGCGCCATGTGGTCGGCCCCTTTGGCCAACAGGACCGGCGCGTCCATGGTCGCGGCGTCGTATTGCAGGGCGACGGCCACGTGCGTGGGGTTCACCAGAATGACGCTGGCCTTGGGCACGTCGCGGATCAGGCGCTTCATCGACATCTCGATCTGGATGCGGCGAATCCTGTTCTTCACCTCCGGCGCCCCTTCGCTTTCCTTACGCTCCTGCTTGACCTCCTGTCGGGTCATCTTGAGTTCATGGATGTACTGCCATTTCTGGTAGAGCGTGTCGGCCAGCCCGAGGATGAACACCGCGATGCCGACGCGGATTCCGAGGCCGAACGTCATCGAAGCGATCGCCCCGAGCAACTGGGAAGACCATGCCCATCGCAGCGCAGCCATTGCTTCCAGTTTGTCCCGCAGGTAGAGCCAGACGATCACGCTGACGATGAAGAGCTTGGCGATCGAGGCGATCAGGCGGACCAGGGACCGTGGATTGGCGGCTCTCTGGATTACGGTGGCGGGGTTGATGGCGTCCCATCGGAACTGGATAGCTTGCGGACTGAACATCGCCCCCCCGACGGCGATGCTTGCGGCGATTCCCGCGACACTGATGGCCGCCAGGATGGGCAGCATCACGACGACCGCGTCGATGATATTCCCGTTGAGATAGGCGATGAAGACCTGGGGATTGGCCAGCGGGCCGATTTGGCCGGAGGCGCCCGATTCGACTTGCGCCTTGAACCATTGGTACAGACTGGGCGCTAGCAGGGCCAGACTCAGAAGCAGCGCGACGAGTGTGGCGGCGGCCCCCATGTCCTGGCTCTGCGGGACCTGGCCCTTCTCGCGGGCCTTGCCCAGCTTTCGCGGGGTTGGTTGTTCTGTCTTTTCGGCAGCGGGTTTGTCGGCCATGATCGTAGCGAATCAGGGATACACGAGGATGGCTTCCCGGACAAGCACAACGCTCTCGATGGGAATCCGCCACTCGCGGTCGATCGTTCTTCCTACAGGGGTAAAATCTTGGCCATCCAATCGGCCAGTTCCGTGACATATCCGTTGATGAAAGGCAGAAACATCGCCACCATGATCAGTCCCAGTCCGATGCGTGCCGGCATACTGATGAAGAGGATGTTCATCTCGGGAACCAGACGAGCCAGGAGGGCCAGCGCCACCATGAGAACCATGAAAGCCGCCAGCATGGGGGCCGCCAGACGCAGGGCGGCGATCAGCATGGTCGAGCCGGCGATGACCACGCCTTCGCTGAGGATCGGAATGCTCGGGAGGGTTCCGACCGGGAAGGCGGCATAGCTCTTCGAGAGGACCAGGAGGAACAGGTGGTGGCCGTTGGCACTGAGGAACAACAGGACAAAGATCATCTCCAGCAGCCCGCTGAGCGGCCGGGCGCTTTCTCCGGTCAGCGGATCGAGAACCTCGGCCATGGTCAGTCCCATCTGTTGTTCGACGATCTGTATGCTGAGCTTGACGACCGCAAAGAGCAGATGGCAGATCAGTCCAAGGGCCAGGCCGTATGTGGCTTCCCCGGCCAGCAACAGCACCACCTTCGTCGTGTTCTGAAGGCTGTCGGGGTCGACTGTATCGGTTCCGATGGACATCGGGACCACCGCCGTCAGGAAGAGCGAGATCAGCACGATAACTGCGATCTTGGTCTGGACGGGGACCGTCTGCCATCCGAAGACCGGCACGATCAGGAAGAACCCGGAGACGCGCGTCACGACCAGAACGAACCCGAGCAGTGTTTCAGGCATCCGAAGTCCCTGGGATCAGTACTTGATATTCTGGATCTGGGCGAAGATCTCGGCGGTGAAACGCAGGGCGATCTGGAGCATCCAACTGCCGAACAGCAGGCTGACCACGGAGACGGCCAGCAGCTTCGGCACGATGGTCAGCGTCATGTCCCGGATGGATGTGACCGCCTGGAGCAGAGTGACGATGACGCCCACGGCCATACAGGTGATCAGGATCGGCGCCGACAGGAGCAATGCGGTTTCCAGCGTGTGTCGTCCCAGATAGAGCACATAGCTGCTATCCATAGATTTCCATCCTCTCTATCGCAAAGCGGCCGTCACAAGAACCCGAGACTGAGGCTCCTGGCCAGCAGCCCCCACCCATCGACCAGAATGAACAAGATCAGTTTGAACGGCAGCGAGATCATCACCGGGGGCAGCATCATCATGCCTGCGCTGAGCAATACACTGGCGATGACCATGTCGATCAGGAGAAACGGGATAAAGAGCAGGCAGCCGATCTCGAAGGCCGTCCGGAATTCACTGATGATGAAGGCGGGAACCACCACATGCAGTGGAATGTCCATTGGTGTGGCGGGCGGTGCGGCGTTGGCCATCTCCACGAACAGCGCCAGGTCGGTGTGGCGGCTCTGACGCAGCATGAACTCCTTGAGGCAGCCGGTCGCCGTATCGGTGGCCGCCGTGAACGTGATCCGGTCGGCCAGATAGGGCTGGATCGCCTGCGTGTTGATCTGGGAGTAGGTCGGGGCCATCGTGTAGAGCGTCAGAAACAGGGCCAGGCCGATGATGGCCACGGTCGGCGGGATCGTCTGGGTGCCCAGAGCCCGCCGGATGAACGAAAGGACGATCACGATCCGGGTGAACGAGGTCATCATCATCAACAGGCTGGGCAGAATCGCCAGACCGCCGAAGATGACGACGAGCTTGACCGGGGTGGACCAGTCCCGGCCTTCGGTGTTCTCCGCGGTGGCCTTTTCAAGAACGGTCGCCAGATCGCTGAGGCTCGGGACGTTGTCCTGGGCCGGGGTGGAGGGGGCGTTCGATACGGTCCCCGGCACGGGCAGCGGCGCCATCGGGTCGACGATCTGGCCGTACGATGTCGCGGCCGTCGCCAGCCCAAGCAGCAACAGCGCCATCAGTCTGACTCGGATGCCGGTCATCTACACGTCCACCGAACTGTCGATGTCCTGTTTGGGCAGATCCAGCCAGGTGTCCCCGATGTGGGCCAGCATGGCGATACTGTCGCTGGTGCTGCCGACCAGCAACCTCTGGCCGCCGATCTCGACGAGATGGAGGGCCTTGCGCGGTCCGAGATAGGTGGTCTCCACGATGCGGATTTCCTTGCCGCCTGCTCTCGCGACGCTGGGAAGCACCTTCTTGGACAGATACAGGGCCCCGACCCCCAGACCGATCACCAGCAGGACAGAGAGCATCATCTTGAAGAACAGTTCACCGGTTCCGACGCCGCGCGACCGTTCGAGGCCTTGTCGGGCGAAATTGGGATCATCGAACAGGGTGCGCTGCGTCTGTGGCGCAGAGGCTTCTTCCTTGTCCCCGTCGGTCGCCCGGGTGGTGAAGCCGATCAGACTGCCCACGACAACCACCCCGGCGAACACGATTGCGATCTTCTTCTTCCTGTTGTCCACACGATCCTCGAAATCCCGGCCCCGTCGTCCCGAAGGCATCGCGATCGGGTTTCCGGATGTACATGCAGTGTCTGGCAAGGATGTGCAAACGGCGTGCCGAGACCGAGGGGGATCCCGACGGGGGCTTTTCGGGGCCTCCAGGACGGGCCGGCGTCTCGCGGCGCATGAAGAATGACCCTGCTGTCGAGAAACTTGACAGGGTGAGGGTCAGAAACCGGATTTCAACATGGCAATCAGAATCTGCGATTGACCGGGATCAGGACGGTCCTGCCCCGCCCAGTGGCCGCCCGGGCCGGCGCCCCACCAAAGAACGCGCCAAGGAGGGGCCTCTGTGGACGACGGTCCTTGTCCGGCGTGGCGAGCCAACTCCTCGCTGATGAACTCGGCCACGGTCTTGGCCCGTTGGGCCGAGAGCATCCACTGACGCATCTGCGTTGCCTCATCGCCCGCCAACCCCAGCACGTATAGCGTGCAGGTTTCCGCGCGGAGGTTCTGCTGTAGATCGACGCAGTACCTCGCCAGGTACTGGCGGGAGGCATCGCTGAGAAGGGCCTGTCCGGCGCCGAACTTGATCGGGGTGATCGAAAAGTCGAGGCGGTGTCCGACGATCTGCGACGGCAGCGTGGTTGTGGACTGGGTGAGACGCTCGAACGCCTGGCGGAGCTTCTCCCTGTACTCGTCAAGCGTTCGATCCGGCGTCGTCTGTGGGTCTGTGGTGAGGTGTTTGACCTTGTCGGCTTCGAAATCGGGCTTGGCGTCGCTGCCCAGAAGCACGCCGAGCCCGCAGAGATGGATCGACTCCCAGAAGGAATCGCGACCCTGATTGAACAAATCCGGATCTTGTACCTGCGCCAGCGACAGGAGCAGGACAAAAAACGTCAGCAGCAACGTCACCATGTCGCTGAAGGTCACGATATAGGCCGGGACCTTCTGCTTCTCCTCCTGCGGTGGTTGGCTGCGGGACTTCAACGGTACGTACTCCGTTCCAAAATGACGATTTCGATGACACGCTGGACCTTCGGATTGATGGCCGCCAAGCCGCTGTGTCGAAGCGTCTCGGCGTCCACCGTCGCGGCCGCCGTGATGCTCAGTCGCGCCTTCTCGAGCCCTTCACTCTCCGTCAGGAGCTGGGCGACCGTCCAGGCCCGTTTCAGTCCAAGCTCATCGGCGTCGCCTCCGCCGGCGTCCATGGCGTGCTCGCTGACGATCACACGGTTGGGCACGGCTTTCAGCAGGGTGGCCACGTCCGTCACGATCTGACGGCCGTGACCGGTGGTGCGGGTGCCGCGACCCAGAAAGACGCCCTCGGACGGCACCAGAAAGACCTTCTGGTCCTGAAAGTCCATGAAGTCCAGACTGGTGGCGGGGTTCGATTCGTACTTTCCATCGACGGTCGGCTGCTCGCTGCCCATCTCCGGATCCCGGTCATGTATGATCCGTGGCGGAGGCAGAAACGCATCGTGCGTGCGGGTCTTACTCAGACCGATCGACGAGAGTCCTCCACTGAAGGCCGACTGCATTCTCGGAAAGACCTTGTTGTCGAACGAGGAGAAACTCAGCAGCAGGACGAAGAACGTCAGCAGCAGGGTCATGCAGTCACTGAAGGTGACCATCCATTCCGGCGCCCCGGGATCGTCATCGACCTGCCTGGGTTTGCCTTTCGGGGCCATCAGACGGTCGCCTTGATCTCTTTGCGCCGACTATGGGAGACGAACGCCTGCATCCGTTCCCGGACGATGGTCGGGTTGTCGCCCTGGGCGATGGCACAGACGCCCTCCAGGATCATCTCCATGGCCAGCGATTCCTCCTTGGAGTAGATACCGAGCTTTCCGGCCAGCGGGATGAAGATCAGGTTGGCGGCGAAGGCGCCGTAGAACGTCGTCAGCAGGGCGACAGCCATGCCCTGGCCGATCTGGTCGGGCGAACTGAGGTTCCGAAGCATCTGGACCAGGCCGATGAGAGTCCCGATCATGCCGAAGGCCGGGGCGGCGGCTCCCATGAACTCCAGGATCTTCTTGCCGCCGGAGTGGCGTTCCTGGAGGTACTGAATCTCGGGCTCCAGAAGGTCCCGGATGGCCTCGGAATCCTGCCCATCCACCAGCAACTGAAGGCCCTTGGCGAAGAAGTGATCGTTGAGCTTGCTGATCTCCGGCTCCAGGGCCAGCGTGCCGTCGCGACGGTTGATGGCGGCGAAGTTGACCATCTTCTGGACCACTTCGGACTGCCCGGGAATCTTGGCGACGATCGTCTTCTTGACGATCGAGAAAATGCTGAGGAATTGCGGCAGCGAGAAATGGATCATCGTTGCGCAGAGCATCCCGCCGATGGTGATGCACAGCGAGGGGACATGAAAGAACATGGCGGCCCCGCCGCCCATGGCGATCGCCCCGATGACGACGACGAAGCCCAGCAGCGTTCCGATAATGGTTGCGATATCCATACCCGCGTTATCCTCCCGTGACCTGTTTGAGCTTCTGGCTCAGCAAAGCCGCCAGAGCCGGCTCGGTGCTGGCCAACTCGGCCAGGACCTTGGCCTTGGTCCGGTCCTGCATGAAGAAGAGAATCTTGACGGCATCGTCGATGTTGGTGCTGCGATTGACGGCCCCGCTTTTCGATTGCGTCGCGGCCATATTGCTGAGGATTTCGCTGGCCCGCGCCGCGTCCATCTTGTCGTAGGCCGCTGCGATGGCGACCAGGTTGGTGCGTTCGGCCTGCTCGACCTCCACACGCGTCTTCTGGAGCATGTCTCGTTCGTTTCTGAGATTGGCCACCGTGGCGGCGAGCTCGACGCGCAGGTCGTTCAACGCCGCGATGTCCTTTTGCAACGTCTGCTGGGCGACCAGCAGGCGTTGTTTCTCCTTGTCCAGGCTCTGGTTCTTCGCTTGGTATTCCTGGATCTTCTCACGGACTTCGAAGATCAACTCCTTGAGCTGCTCTTCGGTCATTGCGCGGGTGTTGGAGCCGTCGTGGGCCGGTGTCATCGTGGGGGCCAGGACCGTCGGCGGACTCTTGGTGCCCGAAGCGGTCTGGGTCGACGCCTCGCCAGGCTCCTCGCCGGACGCTCCCTGGACGGCGGCCGGCCGGGTGAACCACGCGGCGCCAAAGGCCCCGAGGAAACTGACCACGCCCGCCGCTGCCGTGATAAGGAGAAGTTTCTTGCTCACAGTACGTGCTCCCAATTCGTATTCCTGCGACGTTCGTGCCGTGGCACGGAACGGTGCATCACGATCTTATGCTCTCGTTTCGCGCGAAGGCGACGGTG
>JAAYBA010000017.1 GCA_012719085.1 Planctomycetota bacterium | reverse complement strand
GGGGCGACGATGTCCAGGCAGGCCCGGCGGGCCGTCTCTTCCTTCTGGCATTTGGTCAGGTCGATCAGTGTCTTGGCGGCCTTGGGGGCGTGACGGGCCAGGACCAGACGGGCCTCGCGATAGGCCCGTGCGAGGCGTCGTTCGAAGCACTCGCAAAATCGCGCATCGGTCAGCCACCGGTCATATCGTGCGGCGCTGATGTTGTGTTTGGCGAGGACCTCGGACTCGGTCATCTCGCCGGCGAAGAGGTCCTCGATCACGGCAAGCTGCCGGCGGGTCAGTCGTTTCGGTTCGGACATCGTGACACCTTCCTTTCAAAAACCGTTGTCTTGTTCTCATGGTGCATCGCGTTCGTGCGTGGCGGCCTCAAGAACGCAGGGTCTGTAACCGGCAGCCTCATATCGTGGGGTTGGGGATTTTTGGATTGCGACGGGGCGGCGCGCCGGATAGCCTATCGGCAATCCACAAAACGCCTGTTAAGGAGTCGCATATGAGTGCAAAGGGAGTTGCCATCCTGCTGTTGGCGGCGCTGGCCGTGGCGGGGGCCGGCTGTTCGACCGGGTCGGGTCTGGAATGCGGCGTCTTCGGGGCCTATCTCGACTCCGACGATCTCGGCGACGGCTACGGCGGCGGGGTCAAGGCCGAGCTCAATCCCATCGACATCGTCAGCATCGACGCCCGCGCCAGCTACGTCCGCTTCGACGACACCAGCGTCGACATGTTCCCGCTCGAAGCGGCGGCCCTGCTGAACTTCCCGATCCTCTTCGAGCACATCGTCCCGTACATCGGCGCCGGCGTCGGCTATTACATCTTCGACGCCAGCGACGCCGATCTCGACGACGAGGTGGGCTTCTTCCCGCTGGCCGGTCTGGAGATCGGCCTGCAGAAACTCTCGCTCATGATCGAGGCCCGCTGGTTGTTCCTCGAAGCCGATGTCGACAGCGCCGAAGAGGAACTGGAGAACATCACCAAGGCCGACGTCGATGGGCTGGGCATCAACGCGGGTCTGATCTATCGCTTCTGAGGAGAGCCCCGGCGATGTCACGATGTGGGCATCGACGGGGGCCATCGTGACATGAATCCGCAAGCCGCCCATGTCTGGAACTTCGCGCTGGCCAAGCTGGCCAAGGCCCGGACGTATCTTGAGGCCGAGCAGGACGCGCAGGCCAAGACGGAGATTGCCAAGGCGGTCTATGTCGGGGCCGGCGCCTTGCTCTACCTCTACGGCGAAGGCCCACAGGAGCAGGCGGCCCACCAGGCGGCCCAACAGTTCATCGGCGAGATGGCCGAAGCCGAGTGCTCAGCGGCCCAGGCACACGCCGCCGCGTGCAAGATCCTCGGCCTGATCGCCGAGATGGCGCCGCCGGAAGACCCTCTGCCGGCGCCATGAGCGAGCTACGGACGGGGACGCAGCACGGAGCGAAACCATGACAGACCAGAGCAGGACGGCGTTAGTCACCGGGGCGTCGAGCGGGATCGGGGTGGAGCTGGCGCGCATTCACGCCGAGCGCGGCGGCGATCTCGTGCTGGTCGCCCGCCGGCAGGATCGGCTCGCAGCGCTCAAGGCCGATCTCGAAGCGACCCACGGCATCCGGGCCCACCTTATCGTCAAGGACCTCGCTCGGCCCGAGGCGGCGGCGGAGATTCACGACGAGCTGACCAGCCGGGGCGTGAACATCGACTACCTCATCAACAACGCCGGCTTCGGCAACGGCGGCTTCTTCCACGAGCAGGACTGGGCCCGCAACGAGGCGATGATCCAGGTCAACGTCACGGCCGTCGCGGCGCTGATGCGCCGGTTCGTGCCCGAGATGATCTCTCGCGGCGGCGGACGGATTCTCAACGTCGCGTCGATGGCCGCCTTTCTGCCGGGACCGCTCCAGGCGACGTACTATGCGAGCAAGGCGTTCGTCGTCTCGTTCAGCGAGGCCATCGGCAACGAGCTGGCGGGCACCGGCGTCACGGTCACGGCGTTGTGCCCGGGCCCGGTCGATACCGAATTCATCGAGAAGGCCAACCTGCGGCAGGCCAAAGGCTTTGCCCGCACCGTCTCGGCTCGCGGCGTCGCCCTGGCAGGCTACAACGCCATGCTCAAGGGCAAGCCGATCATCGTCCCCGGCCCGGTCAACAAGCTGATCATTCACCTGCTGCTCCGCCTGACCCCCCGCCGCGGCGCCACCGCCATCAGCCGGGCCATGATGGAAAAAAAGACCTGACGCCGCCACCGACCGATCGCGTGACATGT
>JAAYBA010000154.1 GCA_012719085.1 Planctomycetota bacterium | reverse complement strand
GACCTGCCACGACGGCCATCGCGGCTGCACCTGCGCGGCGAACCAATCGGCAAACTCATGCTTCGTCATCATGGAGAAACTCCTCTTGCGCCTCGGCCAGCGCGCACGCGGCCCGCCGGCGGTCCATCTCCGCGAACGTCGGCAATCCGCCTGCGGCCGACCGGACGCCCGACCCTGATCTGGAAGAACAAAGAGGGGGACCCTTCTTCTCCTTCTTTTCTTTCTTCTCATTCTTGTTAGTGGCCGCTTGATGGCCTTCTGTTGGTCGTTTGTTGGACGGCCGTTGGTCGCTACGCTGGCCGGCCTGCTCTTCGTTAATGTCGTAAATCGTAATGTCGAAAAGGGTTGCGATTGTCCCTTTGTGGGTCGCTTGGAAGCGCGCCAATCCGTATCGTTCCAGGTGCGCCATGGCGGTTCGGTACTTGCGTCGCGTCAGTTCGAGCCGCATCCGTATGGGCATGCGGTGCACCGCGTCGCGGCCGAGATCCTGGCTGACCGCGACGCGATGATCCGCATCGAGTTCGGGGCCGACGACATCTGCGGCCCGTGCCGTCACAATATCGATGGCCTCTGCGACGACACCATCGACACGTCCTTCCGGCCGCAGGCGCCGAAGCCCAAGCGGCAGTACAACCTCCTGCTCGATGAGCGCTGGGCCGAGCGGCTGGGTCTGCGGCCGGGCGACGAACTGACCGCCCGCCAGTTCTGCCTGCTGCTGCGAGACCGGGCCGGCGACATCACCGACATCTACCGCGAGAACCCGGCCGAGCGAACATCGCAGCGGCAGATGAAGCTGCAAAACGGCCTCGCCTGGTTCCTCGCATAGATTCGCACCGTGGCTTCCAACGGGGGCCGATCACAAAGAAGGTCGACGGCGAGGTGACCAAGCCGCCGGCGGCTTGGCTCTTGCGGCTTGTGTCATGGTGTTGCATTTGCGTGGGGGATCGGGTTTGATGGGGGTGCGGCGTTGGGCCTTGGGGGCGACGCCGGGGTGGGGGGCTTCGGGAAAGTACGGGCGGCGGTTTGCAGGAGGTTTTCGATGGGTAAGACGATCTTGGTGGCGTGGATGATGGTTGTGGCGGCCTTGGCGGGGGCGGCGGGGGGGCAGGTGGGGGACGCGGCGTGGCTGTGTCTGTTCGACGGCAAGACGCTCGACGGTTGGAAGGCCAGCGAGAACGTCGGGACGTTCACGGTGCAGGACGGGGCGATCGTGGCGCACGGGGCGCGGAGTCATCTGTTCTACACGGGGCCGGTCGAGGACGCGCAGTTCACCGACTTCGAGCTGAAGGTCGATGTGATGACCGAGCCGGGCGCCAACGGCGGCGTCTACTTCCACACACGGTATCAGGAAACGGACTGGCCCCGGCGGGGGTTCGAGGTCCAGGTCAACAACAGCTTCGCCGCCGACCCACGCAAGACCGGCAGCCTGTACGGCATTCAGGACGTGCGGACCGCCGTGGCCAAAGACAAGGTCTGGTTCACCGAGCACATCATCGTGCAGGGCAACCATGTCACCGTGTTCGTCGACGGCCGGAAGGTGGTGGACTGGACGGCGACGGATCGGCAACTCAGGGGCGGTACGTTCGCGCTCCAGGGTCACGATCCGGGCAGCGTCGTCCGCTATACAAATATCTACGTCAAGCCGCTGCCCGTGCTCGATTTCCCCATCGTGGACTATCACGTGCACTTGAAGGGCGGCCTGACGCTGGATGAGGCGATTGCGATGTCAAAGCGGCGGGGCGTCAAGTTCGGCATCGCGGAGAACTGCGGCGTGGGCTTCCCCACGATCAACGATGCGGCGTTGGAGCCGTTTCTCAAGCAGCTCGAAGGTCGGCCGGTCTACCGGGCCATGCAGGCGGAGGGACGCGAGTGGGTGACGATGTTCTCGCCCGAGACGATCGCCAAGTTCGACTACGTTTTCACCGACTCGATGACGTGGACGAACGACGCGGGCAAGCGGATGCGTCTGTGGATCCCCAGCGAGGTCGAGATCGGCGACAAGCAGGTCTTTATGGACACCTTGGTCGAGCGGACGGTGGGGATTCTGACAAACGAGCCGATCGACATCTACGTCAATCCGACCTTCCTGCCGGCGGCGATCGCCGACGAGTATGATGCGCTCTGGACTGACGAGCGGATGGACAAGGTGATTGCAGCGGCGGTCAGGAACGACGTGGCCATCGAGATCAACGCGCGGTATCGCCTGCCGAGCGAGCGATTCGTTCGCAGGGCCAAGGCGGCGGGGGCCAAGTTCTCGTTCGGGACCAACAACGGCGGCAATGACGACCTGGGCGAGTTGGCGTACAGCCTGATGATCGCGCGCCGCTGCGGCCTGAGGGCCAACGACATGTTCGTCCCCAAGCCCGACGGCCAGAAGCCCGTCCAGAAGAAGGGCCTGCCGAAATAGCGATTCGCAGACGGCCGGTCAGAGTTGAAGGCGCGGGCAGGCGCCGGTGAGGATTTTGCAGCCGGTCTCGGTGATCAGGATGTCGTCTTCGATGCGGACGCCCAGCTTGCCGGGGATGTAGATGCCGGGCTCGATGGTGAGGATCTGCCCGGCCTGGAGCGTGCCTTTGGCGT
>JAAYBA010000153.1 GCA_012719085.1 Planctomycetota bacterium | reverse complement strand
TGACGTCCACGACGTGCATCGTCGCGGTCTGGTTGCCGGGGTGGGCGAAGGCCCGCCGGGCGAACCCGCACGGGCACGCGACCGGCTCGATGTCATCGAAATGCGCCACTTCGTAGTTGGCCATGCGGGCTCCTTGAGCAGAACTGGCTTACATCGTCGGGTCCATTGTGCCGGAACCAGGGGATTCGTGCAAGTTGCAGGAAGAGGCTGGAGACCGTAGACCGGAGGCTGGCGGCGAAGAACTAGTTGCGCACTGGAGGACCCCCTCCTCCACGCTTCTACTTATCTACGCATCTACGGCCTGACGGGCCACGTCGCCAGAAGTCACACTCGGCACACGCGACCTGGGAGATACTTCGTGTCCAGAAGAGAAAACAGGGCGTGGCTGGGAACAGATCGGGTCTCTGCAGGCCGAAAAACGGCCTCGATGCTGTTGTGTCGCGAAGAAGGTCCGAAAGGTGATAGGCGCAACGGGGGTGCGGCGCGCTGGTATGACGGCGGTACACGGCTCGGCAGCGTAGCCGGGCGAGGTTCGTTGGGGAGTCTCGGTTTATGAGGTAGTGGCAGTTGTGTTGATCCTGATCTGGCGGCAGAGAGGCCAAGCAGGCATTCAGATGTTCCGCGGCATCCGTGTTTGAATTCGATGTGCGATTGGTGGTACAATACGACGCACGGCTTTGCGAACGCTGCCGTGCGAGTGTCAGATGGGATCACATTGAAGCAGTCGACCAAAGGGTTCTCATGCCTGGCGGAATGTTCGGTCCGATGCGTGCCCTTCGACAGGATGCGTCGGTCACAGAGAAGAGAGTGAAGCCGGGAACGACGGGGCGCATTCTGGGCTTCGCCGTGCCTTATGCGTGGCTCCTCGCGTTCTTCCTGCTCTTAGTCGTCGTGGATGCAGGGGTCGGCGTCGTGAACCCGCTGATCTATCGGGACGTCATCAACGAGGGGATTCTGCACCATGACGCGGCGCTGGTGTTGCGCCTGGCTCTCCTGGCGGCGGCGCTGTCCGTTCTTGCCGCTGGGCTGGGGCTCGTGCAGTCGCATCTGGCCGCGCGAATCGGCAGTCAGATCGTACTCTCGATGCGCACGAAGCTCTTCGACCATATCCAGAGGATGCCGCTGGCCTTTTTTGCCCGGGCGCAGACGGGGGCGCTGGTCAGTCGGTTGAACAACGATGTCACCGGTGCTCAGAGCGCGTTCACGGATGTCCTTTCCAATGTCATCGGCAACCTGATCTCCGTTGTGCTGGTCCTCGGGGCCATGTTTGTGCTCTCCTGGCAGATCACCCTGGCGTCCTTGGTTCTCCTGCCGCTGTTCATCTGGCCCGCCCGCATCCTGGGACGTAAGCTGCATCAGATCACCCGCGAGAGCTACGACCTGACCGCCGCGATGAACAATATGATGGTGGAGCGGTTCAACGTGGCGGGCGCTCAACTGGCAAAGATCTTTGGTCGGCACAAGGAGGAGGGGGAGGCCTTCAAGGTCAGGGCGCAGCGGGTGTCTGATATCGGCGTGAAACGCGCTCTCTACGGCCGCTTCTTCTTCAGCGCCCTGATGCTCACATCCTCGTTGGCAACGGCTTTGGTATACGGCTGGGGCGGCCTGCTGGCGGTTCGCGAGGCGCTGGATATCGGCACCCTGGTCGCCTTCGCCGCGTATCTGCAACGCCTGTACCGGCCGCTCACGGGATTGTCCAACATCTACGTGAGCATCATGACGGCCTTGGTGTCCTTCGAGCGGGTGTTCGAGGTCCTCGATCTGGTTCCCATGATCGAAGAGAAGCCGGAGGCCGTCGCGATTCCAGGCGGTCCGGCCATCGTCACCTTCGAACACGTCTCGTTCCGCTATCCGACAGCGGCGGAGGTCTCGCTGGCGTCGCTCGAATCGGTCGCCGGCCCGGAGCGGAACCCGGGCATGACGATCCTCGACGACGTGACCTTCACGGTCCGTCCGGGGCAGCTTGTCGCGCTCGTCGGTCCCTCGGGCGCGGGCAAGACGACGATCACCCAACTCGTGGCGCGGTTCTACGATCCGCAAGGCGGCTCGGTCTCCATCAACGGGATCGACCTCCGCGACGCGCAGCTCGACTCTGTTCACCGACGCATCGGCATGGTTACCCAGGAGGCCTATCTCTTCCACGATACGATCCGAGCCAATCTCCTATATGCGAAGTCCGACGCGGAGGATGCAGAACTGTGGGAGGCTCTCCGCGCCGCGCAGATCCTGCGCCTCGTCGAATCTCTGCCCGAGGGCCTCGACACGCTCGTCGGCGAACGGGGGCATCGCTTTTCCGGCGGTGAGAGGCAGCGGCTTTCCATCGCCCGCCTGCTTCTGAAGGCCCCGGACATCGTCGTCCTGGACGAGGCCACCGCGCACTTGGACTCGGAGTTGGAGGCCGCCATCCAGCGGGCGTTCGAGGTGGCCCTGGCCGGACGCAGCTCGATCGTGATCGCTCATCGCCTCTCGACCATTCTCAACGCGGACCAGATCCTGGTCATCGACAAGGGCCGCATCGTGGAACGCGGCACCCATGCGAACCTGCTGGGAGCAGGCGGATTGTACGCCGACCTGTACCACCGCCAGTTCGCCCTTGCGAAAACGAAAGACGATGATGGCTACACGCCGTCTGTGACGAACGGAATTCAGAGGGCTTAATGGGGACGTACCCAATCCTGTTCGGCCCGGGGTGGGCCTTGTAGTAGTGGGCCTTTGCGTCGGCCTGGATATCGACGACGTGCATCGTCGCGGTCTGGTTGCC
>JAAYBA010000152.1 GCA_012719085.1 Planctomycetota bacterium | reverse complement strand
GCCAGAATGGTCATATGTCAGCCTTCGCCATTGCCATCCGCCCAAACGGGCTCCCACATACCTGTGCCGATGCCTCCCTCGCCGAGCAGCATCCCACCCGACGGCACGTGATAGCAGGAACACCGCAGTCTGTCAAGACGGCGTCTCGGCTCTGGCATGGGGTGTGTGAGAACCTCTTGGCATGGGGTATTGCGGCCAGCGACCAGGGACGAGCGATCAGATCCCGCCGGGATCAGGCGGATCTGGCCCGACGAAAGCGGCTGTAGAAGCCATAGCCGAGCAGGGCCAGGAGGGCGAAGGCGGAGGCGTGCTGGAAGAGGCTGGCGCCCATGTTGTGGACGTGGGTCGCGCCGGCCAATTCGATGTGGGGGGCAATGGCGTCGAGCAGGAAGCCGCCAGCGAGGGCGCAGACGGCGACGGTGATCAGGTAGAGAATCGCCGTGCGGCGGCCGAGGGTGTTCCAGATCGTGGCCAGGCCCGCGGCGTTCGTGACCGGGCCCGTCATGAGGAACACGAATGCGGCGCCGGGGCTCAGGCCCTTGAGGATCATCGCGGCAGCCAGGGGCACCGACCCGGAGGTGCACACATAGATAGGAATGCCGATCAGCATCATCACGAGCATGGCGGGCAGGCCCCGGCCCAGCTTCTGTGCAAAGAAGTCGTCCGGCACGAGCGCGGAGATCACGGCCGCGATTGCCAGGCCGACCAGCAGGGATTTGCCGATGTCGCGGGGCAGGGATAGGAAGCTATACCGCAGACCGTCGAGAAGCCGGCGTCTGGGCGTGACAAGAGGGTGACAGCAACATTTTCCAGCGGCTTGAGAACCGTCCGATTGCGGATGGACGGGATCGTGGTCTTCCCTGTCCGCGCCTTTGTCCTCCGGGGCATGTCCGAAGAGGCTTACGAGCAGGCCACCCACGAGACTGGTCACCAGCGCGGCCACCGGTGCGAAGATCGCGAAGACGGGACCCAAAAGACTGTAAGTCACCAGGATGCAGTCTACACCCGTCTGCGGCGTGGCCAGCAGGAACGAGATCGTCGCGCCCTTGCTGGCTCCGCGCTGATGGAGGGACATGGACACGGGGATTACGCCGCAGGAGCACAGAGGCATCGGAAGGCCGAACAGCGACGCCTTCAGAATAGGCACCATGCCTTTCCCGCCGAGGTGCCGCTCGACCATTTCCTGTGAGACAAAGATGGACAGCAGGCCGGCAACAAGGAATCCGAACAGCAGATAGGGCGACATCTGGGCTATCGTGGCCCAGAAATCCACCGTGATTTGACGCAACAGGTCAAACACGGCTCACCGCCCCATTTCCCGCCTCTACCGTGACGCTGCGAATCACGTCCCCCCGCAGGGAGACGGTGACGTCCTCGAACCCCATGGCCCGGCCGCTCCGCGCGATCGCTTCGCGGGCCACGCGCGTCAGGCCGGAGCAGCACGGCACTTCCATATGCACCACGGTCAGCGAGCGGATCGTATTGGCGCCGAGGATGTCCGCCAGCTTCTCGATG
>JAAYBA010000151.1 GCA_012719085.1 Planctomycetota bacterium | reverse complement strand
GCCTGGTCCCGGATGAACGATGACGGGATTCCCGCTGCCTGCGAGGCCGATGTCGGTGCGGTGGCCTCGCTCGTGATGACGCACTATCTGTTCGACCGTCCCGGGTTCCAGCAGGACCCTGTGGCCGATACGTCGGACGACACCGTTATCGGCGCCCACTGTTCGTGCCCGACTCGGCTAAGCGGGTTCGATCAGCGGCCTGAACCATTCGACATCAAGCATCATCACGGCAACCGGGATGCGGTTCCGCGTACGCTGTGGCGCAAGGGGCAGCGCGTCACGAGCATCGACGTGTTGCCGGGCAGCGGGCACAATCCATCGACCGTGCTTATCTCGGTCGGTACTGTCACGGACAATATGGAGGTGCCTCCCAGTGGCGGCTGCGTCGTCTCGGTCAAGGTCAAGTTCGACGGCGACCATCCGGTTCTCAGTTTCCCGGGTTTCCATCAAGTCTTCTTCTACGGAGACTACGGCCGGGAGGTGAGAGACTTCTGCCGGCTCTGCGGCTTCATCGCACAGATGGCCTGATCACCCAGGTATCTGTGAAAGGGGTGGACGCCACGTCGTGTTGCCTGTCGGCAGGGCGGAGATTGGGTGGTCGCTGAGACTGGAATGAGAGCAAGACGAAAACCGAGCAGAGCGAAGGAACACTTGCGTCTGCTCGGATTGGCTTCGCGGAAGAGAGGCAGGAAAGGCGGTGTGGGTCAGCGTCTTGCCGCCCGTTGGGCTTTTCGCATGCGCCGGCGTTCGCGCTCGGAGGGCTTCTCGTAGTACGCGTTGCGCTTCATGTCACGAATCAGACCCTCTTTCTCACAGAGCTTTTTGAAGCGTCTGATCATCTGCTGTACCGACTCGCCTGTGCGCACCTTGACTTTTAACACTCAATCAACTCCTTCATCAGGGCCATCCGGCCACAGACCCAAGTTTGCGGGAGAACATACTCCCAGTTTCGAAACAACGCGTGAATCCATTAAGCTAATCGCTCATTTATGCATTTTCAAGGGAAAAATGCCGAGACAGAGTGCTTTTTCGGCAGATTACGGGCTCGGCTTGGGGCTTGGTTGGACGGCCCACGATGCGGAATTCCCCTCCTGAGCCTTGACCGGGCTTGAAAAACCGCCCCAAGCGTGGTATTCTGACGATCATCTTGGGAGGTATGCCAATCGTTGGAAAAGTTCCGCCAGACGCTGAAAGTCAGAAAAGAACGTGCCATCCTGGTGGCCGCGAACCTGTTAAGATCGAACGGATCGGATGATCTGGCCGAGTTGACCGCTCTGGCCGAAAGTGCCGGGGCTATCGTTGCAGACCGGTTTCAGCAGCGCATCCGTACGATCAATCCGTCGACCTACATCGGCAAGGGCAAGGCCCTTCAGCTCGCCCAGCGGGTCAGGCGTTTCCGGGCCGACGTGATCGTTTTCGACAACGATCTGTCGCCGGCCCAGATTCGCGAGTTGGAGAAGATCACTGAGGCCAAGGTGCTGGACCGCAGCGAGTTGATCCTCGACATTTTTGCGACACGGGCCAAGACCAAGCAGGCCAAGCTTCAGGTCGAACTGGCCCAGTTGGAGTATACGTACCCACGACTGACGCGGATGTGGTCGCACCTGGATACGGTGGCGGGCGCCGGGGGCGCTACGGCCGCCGGGGCGGTCGGCGGTATCGGTACCCGTGGTCCCGGAGAGCAGCAGTTGGAGATCGACCGACGGCTGGTCAGCAAGCGGATCAGCGAGTTGAAGCGGGAACTGGAAGGCATCGACGATCGCCGCCTCCGCGAGATCAAAGGACGGCACGGACTCTTCAAGATCTGTCTGGTCGGGTACACCAATGCGGGCAAGAGCACGCTGCTCAATGCGCTGACCGATGCGGGCGCATTTGTCGAGGACCGTCTGTTCGCCACGCTGGACACGCGAACGCGGAAGTGGTCGCCTGCCAAGGGGGTGGAGGTGCTCCTCAGCGACACGGTGGGGTTCGTCCGCAAGCTGCCGCACCAGCTCGTCGCCTCGTTCAAAGCGACACTGGAGGAGGCGGTCAACGCCGATCTGCTCCTTCACGTGATCGACGTGGCCAACGAGGATGCCCTGGGGCAGATGGAATCCGTTCACGGCGTTCTCGATGAGATCGGCTGTGCAGACAAGCCCACGCTACCTGTGCTCAACAAGATCGATGCCATCAAAGACATCAGCTCGCTGGAGATGCTCGAGACCGTTTATCCAAACGCCGTATCGATTTCCGCGCGGGGCGGACGGGGACTCGATGCCCTGGCCCGCAAGGTCCTGGAGTTTTACCGCGGCGGAGACGTCGTGCTGCGCGTCCGCAGTCGTCCGGCCGACGGCAGGATCCACAGCTTCCTCCGCAAGCACGGACAAATCCTCGATGAACAGTACGGCGAAAGCTCCGTCGTCATCGAGGTCCGCATGGGGCGAAACCAGTTGCCCGAACTCCAGCGCCTCAAGCCCGACGCCATGGATATGGTCGGACACTGACGGCACGGCCCTCCGTCGGTGCGATCGGAAGATGGTGGCGCGTGTCTCCGGCGCACCCGCATTGTCGTTCCGACTGGAGCGAAGCCTTCAGCCCTGAGCGAAGTCGAATGGGGCAATGGAGGAATCTGGCATTGGATGGGCTATGATCTGCGTTTCGTGGAGGGACCCGGGACGTAGAGACTCCCCAACAATTCGAAGGCCCCACATGCAAGGTGGGAGAGTGACTTGTTCGCAGCCAGACCTTTCGACTCTCCGCCGGAGGCGGATTCCGCTCAGGGTGACAAGAAGGATAGCGAGGTCGAGATGATCCGCCGAAGGCGGAGAGGCTGGGACAGGTTCTGCAGCGCCGATCAGGAACCGCGGCCCGATTCCGTACCATTCGCCGTCCGTCCGCCCTCAACCTCTTTTGTGTTGTTTCCCCTTGACGTCGTCGTCTGCTGGAGGCATGATTGTCTGCGTGCGAATGACCGATTGGGAAAGGGCCATGCGATGCGGAATCATACGGCGTTGTTTGTGTTCTTACTGGTGCTGCTCGTGCTGGTGTCTGCGCACTGGTATCTAACGCGTAATATACGTATCAACCCAGTGAACGTCCGTCAGCTAGCCCAGTTGCGTTCGATAGAAACAGGCCTGGAGTTATTCAGCCACGAGGTTGGCGGCTATCCGCCCTCGGATGTGAACGATCCGGCTGGCGTTCCGTATTGTGGGGCGATGAAGCTGGCCGAGGCGGTATTGGGCAGAGACCTGTGCGGTTTTCATTCCAGGTCAGGCTTTCGGGCCGACGGTCTCGACCCGAACGGCGAGACGACTCTTTATCCCAACGAGCCTGACAAGGAGAATCTCGAGGCTCGGAAGGGGCCGTATCTTCAGCGTGAGAACGCCAACGCCTATCGATTGGCCGATGTCTATGGGAAGGGCAACACAGGGCCGTTCGACGAGGGTCTTCTCGTTTTCTGCGATACCTATCCGCAGAAGCGCCCAAGCGGCAAGAAGACCGGGATGCCGATCCTCTACTATCGAGCTCGGCCCAAAGGAACGGCCCACGATGTGAACGACCCCGACAACCCCGCCAATATCTACGACTATCGGGACAATCAAGTGCTCGTTGGTCTGGGCGTGCCGGGCGAGCCGAACGCCGTGCACCCGCTGTCCGATCCCAGGCGGTTCTATCTGAACACTATGAGCGACAGGAGCCCCGGGCCGAGCCGACCCTGCCAGCCGGATTCCTTCATCCTCATCAGCGCGGGGTACGATGGGCTGTATGGCACCTCCGATGACGTCTGCAATTTCACGTGGAAGTATCGCGAGTGACACCATCGGTCTGTGCGCAGAGAAAAAGGCGAGCGTCTAAACGGACCGCCCACCTTGGATCTGCCTTGCGACCTTTCCCTCCGCGCCGATCAACGGGTACGAATTCTATGCGGCCCATGTTAGCGGAGGATTCAAAACGCAGCAGAATCTCGTTAATGTCAGCCGGTCCGGCACGATTCCTGTGGTGTATTTGCTGACAAATATGCGGCCGCGCCGGAATTGACAGGCGGGGGGAGAGCGGTTCTAATGCGTCACGAACGAACCGGACAACCTCCTCGTGAATGGGGTTTTGCGATGCCACAGGAAGAACTCCGAAATGTCTCGATCATTGGCGACGGCGGCATGGGGACTGTGCTGGCGATCCTTCTATGCGAAAAGGGGATCGCGGTGCGGATGTGGGGTCATGATGCCGAACAGCTTGCTGACATCGAGCGGAGACGCGAGAACACGAAGTTCCTGCCGGGCTACAGGCTTCCGACGGCTCTTGTCTTTGAATCTGAGGACGATCGCGCTATGGCCGGTGCGGAGCTGGTCGTCTCGGCGGTGCCATGCCAATACATGCGTCGCGTCTGGAGCCGTCTGAAGGCCCGTGTCCCGTCCGGCGTGCCGATTGTGTCGGTGGCCAAGGGGATCGAGAACGGCACGCTGCTGCGTCCCACACAGATTCTGGCAGACGTGCTGGGTGACGATGTGTCCACCGCCGTCCTGAGTGGGCCGACCATCGCCGACGAGCTGGCGCGGAGGCTGCCTGCAACGGCTTGTGCGGCGGCAGAGGACGAGCGGCTCGCCGTTCGCATCCAGAAGACGTTCACGTGCCCCTGGCTTCGCGTCTATACAAATCCGGACGTTGTGGGAGTCGAGCTAGCCGGGGCGATGAAAAACGTGATTGCCATCGCCGCCGGGATCATCGACGGCGTTCGCGCCGGCGACAACGCCAAGGCGGCCCTTCTGGCACGCGGACTGGCGGAAATCACCCGACTGGGGCTGGCCATGGGCGCCACGGAGCAGACGTTCGCCGGTCTGACCGGCCTGGGCGATCTGGTGACCACATGTATCTCACCGTCCGGACGTAACCGGTCTTTCGGTGAGCGGATTGGCCGGGGCCTGCCGCGGGCGGAGGCGCAAGGCGCCACAGATTCCGTGGTCGAGGGGATCGCGACCTGTGAATCGGTGGCCGCGTTGGCGTCCAGGCACCGCGTGGAGATGCCGATTGCCCGGGCGGTCTACGAGGTGCTCTTCGAGAACAAGCCGGTGCGGTCGGCCATCGACGACCTCATGAGCCGTCGCCTGAAGGCCGAGTAAGAAGGGACGCCTAGTCTCTCGGGGGCACGGGGCCACAGTCCGATGCGGTCGGTCGGGTCAGTGAAAGGACCGCTGGGGGCAGGTTTCTGCCGGAATCGTATCGGCGGACTCGTCGAATCTCTCCTCACATTCTCGCGATCAAAGCCAGTGCCGACCCTGCGTGTTATCGGAAGTGCCTTGGCGGCAAGACCGCGCGACCCCCGCAGGCTGGGCCAATATCCCGGCCCATTTTTTGTCTAACCCACTTCGCTTGATATATTTTAATCGGCGCGACACGGATGGTCGAAACAGTACTGCCGGGACACCGGGCATTGGGTGATACAGTCTTTTGAGAAAAGGAACGAGGGGGTTCATGCAGAGTCAATTCACGCCACAGACCGGCAGTCGTGATGAGAGCAGGCACAATCAACCCGTTTTGAGGTAGGCTACGCTGGTATGTTCGGACTGCTGAAAAAACACTCGAATCCCATCGGGGTCGACTTGGGCAATGATTGCCTGAAGCTCGCGCAACTGACGAACGGAACGGAGGAGGCGATGCTTCTCGCCGGTCAGTACGTCAACCGTCCGGCGGAGATCGTCGCCGGGACGGCTCGCTGGCAGCGATGGGCCATCGATGTGATGCGTGAGGCGACGGCCAACGGCCACTTCAAAGGCAAAGAGGTGGTCGCGGCGCTGCCAGCCAACGAGGTTTATGTCGATCACATTCGCTGGCCCAAGAAGTTCGACGGCAAGATCGAAGATGCCATCTTCGCGAAGATCAAGCAGAAGCTGCCGTTCGAGCCGCTGCAGAAGAACACCCTGATCAAGTACATTCCCACCGAGCAGGATAACGTCATGGTGTTGGCGACGGAGCGGACGGTGATCGATCGGCACCTGGCGATCTATGAACGGGCCGGACTGGCCATCAACTCCATCGGAGTCTGGCCGGTGGCGTTGGCCACGTGCTACGCCCATTTCTTCGGCCGGCGTAAGACCGATCTCGATGCGATCGTCATGCTGCTGGATATCCAGCCTGACTGCACGAACATGGTCATCAGCAGACACAAGAACCCGCTGTATGCCTGTTCGATCCCGATCGGGGCCAAGCTGCTCAAGGAAGAGCCCATGGTGGGCCGCCTCGTGATGGAACTGACCGCCGGTCGGCGCGAGTTCCTCGCGGCGTACAAGAACGCGCAGATCGAGCGTCTGATTTTCTTGTCGGGACTTGCGGTGGAGCCGGACGTCTATCGCACGGTCGCCAGGCAGTTGGAGGTGCAGGCGCAGATGGGAGACTGCATGGCGGCGATTAGCGTGAGCGACCCCGAACGATTTGGCTTGGACCGCCGAAGCGACAAGGTCAGTTGGGCCTTGTCGTTCGGCCTGAGTCTGTCCTGAGGGGTGTTTGACAACCTTTGAGTGCTCCGAAGACGGAGGTGGATAGAGACAATGCCGAATATAAACTTCGTACCGGATGATTACGTGCAGAGCAACGAGTCACGCAGGGCCAACCTGATGTGTCTCGTCCTGTTTTCTGTGGTGATGGCGGCGCTCGGCGGCTCGTTTGTCACGATCAAGATCCGCCAACGGGCTTGCGGCGCCGAGGAATCGCTGGTCAATGCGAAAATGGTGCGGATGCAGGAATCCATCAAGAAGTTTGAGGAACTGCAGACCAAACGCAAGGAAATGATGAAGACCGCCCTGACGACCGCCGAGCTGATCGAGCCGGTGCCGCGCAGCGTCCTTCTGGCTTCCTTGACAAATACGCTGCCTGCCGGCGTCTCGCTGGTCAAGCTGAACGTGATCCAGAAGGCACCGTCGACGGCCGCGTCGCGCAGCAGAGCGACCCGGAGCAAATACGAGGCGGCTCAGGCCAAGAGCCAGACGGATTCCAACGGAAGGCTTTCGGCGGAGGAGCGACTGGAAACCCATATGGATATCGAGGGCATGGCGCCCAGCGACATCCAGGTGGCCGACTACATCAAGAGGCTCGGCAACTCCATCCTCCTGGAGAACGTTGCCCTGGTGGAATCTGCGGAGAAGAAGATTGAGGACACATCCTTCCGACATTTCAAACTCCAGGCCACGTTGGTCGAAGAAGTGCATCTGACCAAGGAAGATGTGGATGAGATCCGTGCCAGGGCCGAACAATCGGTGTACCAATTCTAACGCAATCGAGCTTGACAGATCCGAAGGGCCGGGAAGTGTCACAGCCGCTCCGGAGCAGGAGTAAAGACCATGACCAGTGGCTTCAGAAAAGCAGTCTTCTTCGTGTTGTTGCTCGGTGTGTCGGCCGCCGGGTACCAGTTCATGATCAAGCCGGCCAACCAGCATCTGGCGGTGGCGCGGCAGCGCGTCGACGGCAAGCGAGCCAAGCTGGCCGAATTCGAGGAGGCCACCGCGAAGGCCGAAGACCTCAACAAGCAGCTCGGACAGCTTGAGGAGGCCATTCGGTTCTTCGAAAGCAAGCTGCCTCCCAGCAGCGAGATCCACAAGGTGCTTGAACAGGTCACCGTGATCGCTCAGAAGCAAGGGCTTCAACCGAAGACGATCCGAACCCTCGTGCGCAAGGACAACAGCGGATACGTGGAGCAGCCGCTGACCATGAAGCTGGTCGGTAACTTCAACGCGTTCTACTCATTTCTCCTGGAGATTGAGAAGTTGCCTCGAATCATGAAGCTTCGGGAACTCAATCTGGAGAAGAACAAGGATGGCGAGGGGGAGATCGGTGCGGAGTTCATCCTGAGCATCTTCTTCCAGAACAAGACGGTGTGACTCGACAGGGGGTGTTCCACGGCCGATGCTTGTGGACCCAATCGAGATCGGACATTGATGGAGTCGAACCATGTTGTCATTCTTGCGTGAACAGGGCCCGGGCGATGTGCCGGGAAACGACGGGCACGGCCCGGGGCGGCGCGACGCAAACGCCCCGGTGGAAGGTGAGGCCCAGGAGTATCTGACGGTCGCCGCCAACAGCAAGAATCTGCGGAAGAGCACGATTCTGGTGGCGATTCTGGTGGCGATCGGGCTGGTAGGTCTGGGATATATGATTCGCAAGAGTCAACCCCAGGCGGCCTTTGCTCAGCCGAACAAGGACGAGGAGAACAAGATCCAGGTGGCGATCAGCCGATTGACGGGCGTCAGCTCGGAGGTGGTCAGCCGCATGGACGAGATCGTCAACAAGTTCTATGAGTTCTCGGATGTCTTCCAGGTAGGCGTCAGCGAATTGGCGAAGAACCCATTTGAGGTCGAGTCCTTTATGGGGGCCATCAAGGAAGAGGCGGTGCCCGTGCAGGACGATCAGGCAAAAGCGGCGCTGATCCAACGTGAGAAGATGAAGAAAGAGGCCGAGAAACTGGCCTTGCTCAGCGTGATGCGATCCGAAGACGGCAACGCCTGCATGATCAACGACCGAATTCTCCGACAGGGCAGCTCCATCGAGGAGTTTGTCGTGACTCGAATTGACGGCGATTCGGTCGAGTTGACCTGGAAGGGCGGCGCAGCCGGTCTCGACGCAGGAACCGAAGAGTTGACCATACTGCTGAAATTGGCGCAATGATGTTACGTTTTCTATCGAATTCCAGATCGAGCGCTCCGTCAGGACCCAGCGTCCAGCCGGAGCCCCATGGCGCCGTCGCATCGGTTTATTCGGACGATGAGGAAGTGCGCGGTCTCAGTGACCTCTATTCTCCCGAGCCGACCAGTCAGACGCACGTGCGCGATGCCGCCGATATTCTCCTGGAGATGGGCCGCATCACGGACGAGCAATATGGACGATTGCGCAGGGAACTGATGAACCGTCCGGGCGTCGACGCCGCCATGTGGCTCCTCAAAGAAGGATGGGTCGGACCAGAAGATGTTCTGCACGCCAAAGCCAAGCTCGCGGGGCTGGAGTTTCGCCAGGTCCGTCCGGAAGAGGTGGAGAAGGCGGCGTTCGAGAAGCTGGACATCGCCTTCATCCAGCGCAGCAGTGTCGTGCCGATCGCTATCGAGGACGATGCCCTGTTGGTGGCGACCAGCGAGCCGGCGAACGTCTTCGCCATCGAGGACGTCAAGCGACAGACGGGAATGGACGTTCGGGTCGTGGTGTGCAGTCCCGATGACGTCGCCGCGATCTGTGAGGCGTTCAAGGTTCAGGAAAACGCCAATTGCAGCCTGGACGATATCATCAACGACATGACTGAGGTGGAGGTGGTTCAGGATCAGGAGGACGATTCGGAAGACCTCGAATCCATGGCCGGACAGTCTCCGGTCATCAAGTTCGTCAACTACCTCATCAGCAATGCGGTGCGCGAGGGCGCCAGCGACATTCACATCGAACCGAAGGAAACGAAGGCCCGAATTCGCTATCGCATTGACGGTGTGCTTTTCGACGCGATGCAGGCGCCGATGAAGATGCATCCGGCGATCGTTTCTCGTATCAAGATCATGGCCAACCTCGACATTTCCGAGCGACGCGTCCCGCAGGACGGCAAGGTTTCGGCCATCGTCGGGGGGCGGGCGATTGATCTCCGCGTCTCCACACTGCCGACCAACCGCGGCGAAAAGACGGTGATTCGTGTCCTCGACAGCCAGTCGATTGCTCGCGGACTCGAGCACGTGGGCATGGAGCCGGATGTGTGTCAGGCGTTTGCCCAACAGGTGGCGATGCCCCACGGCATTCTGCTCGTCACGGGCCCGACCGGATCGGGCAAGAGCACAACGTTGTACTCGGCTCTGTGCGAGATGGACGGCGATCGACTGAACATCTCCACCGTGGAGGACCCGGTCGAATACGAACTCGATTTCGTCAATCAGGTCCACGTCAATGAGCGTGCCGGACTGACGTTTGCCGCCGCTCTGCGCAGCTTGCTTCGCCAGGATCCGGACGTCATCATGATCGGTGAAATTCGCGACAACGAGACGGCTCGGATCGCCGTACAGGCCGCGTTGACGGGGCACCTGGTGCTCTCCACTCTGCACACCAACGATGCGGCCAGCAGCGTCACGCGACTGGTCAACATCGGGATCGATCCATACCTGATTGCCGCGTCGCTGAACGCAGCGGTGGCGCAGCGTCTGGTGCGGAGGATCTGCTCCAAGTGCAAGGAGACCTATAGCATTCCCGAACGGTTGCGTCCGTATGTCGAGCGGACCGGTGCGAATCCGAACGAGCTGGTCCATGGCGCCGGATGTGAGGCCTGCCGGGGCTCCGGCTACACCGGACGCGTTGGTATCTTCGAAATGCTGATCGTGGACGACACGTTCCGCGACATCATCAATCAGGATGCCTCCGTGGCGAATATGCGCCGGGCGTTCCACAAGAGCGGCCAACCCTCTCTGTTCGAAGATGGAATGCAGAAGGTCAAGAAGGGCCTGACCACCGTGGAGGAAGTGCTGCGCGTGACCGAGGTATATGGACAGAGCGCCGAAGAGGTGTTCGTCGAGAATCTGGATTAACTCTTTCGAGTCAACAGACAGGACACGATTATGATCGATATCAAGAGCATCCTCGCCCTGGCCATTGAGAACCGAGCCAGTGACGTTCATATCAATGTAGGAATGCCTCCTGTGTTCCGGCGCGACACGGAGTTGATCGATATGGATGCGGCGCCGGTCACCGACCAGGACGCGCGGGGCATGGTGCTGGCTATGGTCGGTCCGGAGAAGATGAAGAAGTTCGATGAGCACCGTGACCTGGATTTCTCGACGGAAATCACCGGGGGCCATCGCTTTCGCGTCAATGCCCACTACCAGCGGGACACGGTGGCCATCAGCTTCCGTGTGATTCCCAACCAGGTGCACAACATTGATGATCTACATCTGCCGCCGATCGTCAAGGAACTGACAGACCTTCCCAGAGGCCTGGTTCTGGTCACGGGACACACCGGGTCGGGCAAGAGTACTTCACTGGCCGCCATGATCGGTCTGATCAATTCGCGGTACAGCAAACGCATCATCACGCTGGAGGATCCGGTTGAATACCTGATCGAGAACGACCGGTGCATGATCGAGCAGCGCGAGATCGGGTCCGACTGCCCGAACTTCGCCTCCGGGCTGCGGCACGCTCTGCGTCAGGACCCGGACATCATTATGGTGGGCGAAATGCGAGACCTCGAAACCACCAGTTTCACCATTACGGCGGCCGAGACGGGGCACCTGGTCTTCAGCACCCTGCACACGATCAACGCGCCGCAGAGCATCGAGCGTATTGTTGACATCTACCCGGCCGGCCAGCAGAACCAGATTCGGACCATGCTGGCCAACACGTTGCAGGCGGTCATCTCGCAGACCTTGTTCCGCCGGATCGATGAGCCGGGCATGGTGCCGTGTACCGAGATCCTGCTGTGCACGTCGGCCACGCGAAACTGTATCCGTGAAAACCGGATTTATGAGATTCCGAACATCATTGAAACCTCTCGCCGGCTGGGCATGCAGACCATGGACAATGGCATCGCCGAGATGTATTTCAAGGGGTTCATCGACCGCGACGAGGCCATCGTGCGTTCGAGCAATCCCGGGAAGATGGAGAAGATGCTCGTCAGCGCAGGCAAGATGGACAATGCGCCGCAATTGGTCAAGGCCGGGGCAGACAGATAGACGGGGGATACGATGGCACTACAGGCCGTTCAGGAATTGGAAGGACGTGCGACTGCGTCTGAAGAGCGCCACACGCAGGCTCCGACCATCGCCGGAAGCCGACGCAGTTTCAGTCAAGATGCGAGTCCCGCCGGCTCAGGGGCTCTGGTCAATCGAATGAAGGGGTTCCGGGTCGAGTTTGGGCCAAGCCGCAAGGACATTCTGCATTTCACCAGCCAGTTGGCTGTTATGGTCCGGGCCGGCATCAGTCTGCAGGACGCCCTCGAGGGGATCGGCGAACAATCGGATAATCTCAAGTTCCAGGGCATTCTTCGCGATCTGAAGCTGCGCATCGAGGAGGGCAACAGCTTCTCTCAGGCCTTGGCCGAGCACCCGCAGGTGTTCACGAACCTGTATGTGAACATGGTGGCGGCGGCGGAGGCGTCCGGCTCGCTGAGCGACATGCTCCAGAAACTCGCGGAATACCTCGATCAGGAGGCCGAAACCCGTTCACAGGTCAAGAGCGCGATGGTGTATCCTGTGATCATCGCGGTGATGGCGATCGGCGTCACGACCTTCCTGCTGTGCTTCGTTCTGCCTCGCTTCACCGCCATTTTCTCCGGCAAAGAGCATCTGCTGCCGCTGCCGACGATTCTGCTGATGACCGCCAGTCACTTCCTTCGCACCTGGTGGTATGCAATTCTTCCTTCGATCGGTGCGGCGATCTGGGCCCTTCACTATTTCATCAATACCACCACCGGACGGCTCTGGTGGGACAAGACCAAGCTGGTGCTTCCGCTGATCAAGACGCTGTGCAGCAGCCTCTACATCACCCGGAGTCTTCACACGATGGGCGTGCTGACCCGAGCGGGCGTACCGATCCTCAACACCCTCTCCATCACCGCCCATATCTCCGGCAATGTCCTGTTCAAGGACATGTGGCTGGGGGTGTACGAAGAGGTGCGGCAGGGCAAGAAGATCGCCGTGAGTCTGACGCGTTATAAGCTCATGCCCAGCAGCGTCGTGCAGATGATTCGAAGTGGAGAGG
>JAAYBA010000150.1 GCA_012719085.1 Planctomycetota bacterium | reverse complement strand
TATCGCTTTAGCTTTAACTATTGGTGGTGGCCCAAGGAGACATATCCGACGGGCGAGCGATAATTTGCCATAGAAAAACCGCAAAGAACGATTTTTGACGCAGCCTGTTGGAACCAGCAGGCTGCGTTTTTTTTTGGTGTTTTTTCGGGCAGGTCAGTAGAACTTCGCTATCGTTGAGAGCCGGACATGGACGATTATCGACAGATCATACACAGCGCCGAGCCGGGCCAGATCGTTCCGATCGTCAAGCGGATCGATATCGGCGACCCCCTGGATTTCTTCGCCAAACTGACGGACTACGGCCGGGCCAAAAACTGCTGCTTGCTGGAATCCCGCGAGTACCTGGCCGGCACGAGCGCGCTGAGTTTCGGGACCGCCCGGCCGGCCCTGTATCTGACCGGCACGGGATCGGACTTCTGCATCCAGGCGCTGAGCAAGACGGGCAAGCGGATGCTCGGCTACCTGGCCGGCGACCCAAAGCGGTTCGCCTTCTGCGAATCGGTGACGTTCGAGCCGGACCGGATCGTCGGGCGGATTCGGCCGACCGAGGGGACGATGGACGAACAAACCCGGCTTCGAAGCACCAACCAGATGGATGTGTTGCGGGCGGTGGCGTTCGCCTTCCGTCTGGCGAGCAAGCCCTTCCGGGTGACCTGCGGCCTGCTCGGGGCCCTCAGCTACGACTTCGTGGACCAGTTTGAGCGACTCCCGGCCAGCGAGCAGGACGTGCTGGGCAATCCGGACTACGAACTGTTCTTCGCCGACAACATCTTCCTGATGGATCATGAGAACAACCAGGGCTATGTCGTCGTCAACTGCATCGTCACCAACGGGGACCATGAGGCGGCAGTGGCCGAGGCCCAGGACGCCTTCGACTACTACTTCAATATGGCCCGATTCCAGCCGCCCAAGGGCAAACGCCACGACGGCCCCCTGCCGCCCGCCTCGACCGACACCAGCCAGCCGGAATACGAGAACATGGTCCGCACGGCCAAGCAGCACATCCTCGACGGGGACATCTTCCAGGTCGTGCTGAGCCGGACGATCACAGAGCCCTGCCCGGACGAGCCGCTGGACGTCTACAAGCGGCTGCGCAAGCTGAACCCGTCGCCGTACATGTTCTATCTGAACATGCCCAGCGCGGTGCTGATGGGCTCGAGCCCTGAGTTGAACCTGCGGGTCAGCGGGACCGGGCCGCGGCATGTCGAGATCCGACCGATCGCGGGCACCAAACCACGAGGGCGCATCGACGGCGAGATCGACCCCGACACGGACTTTCGCTACGAAGCGGAGCTGAAGCTGGACCGCAAGGAACTGGCCGAGCACATGATGCTGGTGGACCTGGCGCGAAACGACATCGCCCGCGTCGCCGACCCCGGCAGCCGGGTCGTCAACGAACTGCTGACGGTCGAGAAGTACGAATCGGTCCAGCACCTCGTCAGCAACGTCAAGGGCGCGCTTCGACCCGATCTGGACGCCTTGAGCGCATATCTGGCGACGATGAACATGGGGACGCTCACGGGCGCGCCGAAGATCGAAGCGATGAAGATCATCCGCAAGCTGGAAAAGAACAAGCGGGGTTATTATGGCGGCGCCGTCATGTACCTGACGGTGGATGGGCAGTTCGACAGTTGCATCACGATCCGCAGCCTCCAGGTGCGCGACCACACCGCCTATATCCGCGCCGGGGCGGGGATCGTGCACGACAGCGTTCCGAAGACCGAATTCGAAGAGACCGAGCACAAGGCCCGCTCGTGCATCCGGGCCATTCGAGGACAGTAGTCACATGCGCAAGATGTACGCACCAGCCAATGTCGTTTTCGTGCTGAGCACCACGCCGCACTCGGAAGCACCGGGGCGGCGACTTGGTCATTCCGACCGAAGGACTGCC
>JAAYBA010000149.1 GCA_012719085.1 Planctomycetota bacterium | reverse complement strand
TCGATGCCCGCCTCGAAGAGCCGACGGTACTCGCCGGCCGACATCTGATAGATCTCGATGCCGATGAAGCTGAACCGCTCCCGCAGCCGTGCCGCCAACTCGGCGAGATACTCGACCGTGACGAACGCCCGGTCCTCGCTGCTGACCAGCAGAATGTCACGGAACCCTTCGCGGGCGATCCGCTCGGCATCGGCCAGCGCCTCGTCGATGGTCAGGCGGGTGCGTTCGAAGCGGTTCTCGGCGTTGAAGCCGCAGTAGCGGCAGCGGTTTACGCAGAAGCTCGACAGATAGAGCGGCGCGTAGAGCTTGATCGTGCGCCCGAAGCGTTGCCGCGTCAGCGCCTGGGACTGCCGGGCCATCTCTTCGAGGTAGGCCTCGGCCGCGGGCGAGACCAGTGCGAGCAGTCTGTCCGGCCGATAGGAGCCGGGACGCGTGGCCAGGGCCGCCTCCACGTCGCGGGCGGTGACGTCGCGCAGGCGCTGCCGCCACTCCGCCAGAGGCGGACTGATCGAATTGTCGGTGTGCGTCCGGACCATTGGTTCTTTCTGCGTTCGCGGGGCGAGGGGAGCCTGGCCCCTACGAATCGCAATCTAATCGTGCAGGAATCCGGTCAGCGGGCTCGACGCCTGGGCGAGCCGGGTGGCGGCGCGCGGTCCGGCGAGGTAGGCCGTGCGTCCGGCTTCGACGGCGAGCTTGAACGCCGTCGCCATCGCGAGCGGATCGTCGGCGGTCGCGATCGCCGTGTTGACCAGCACCGCATCGGCGCCCATCTCCATCGCCTCGGCGGCGTGCGAGGGCAGCCCCAGTCCGGCGTCCACCACCACCGGCACGTTGCTCTGCTCGATGATGATCTCCAGCGTCGCCCGCGTCTGAATCCCCTGGTTCGATCCGATCGGACTGCCCAGCGGCATGACCGTCGCGGTGCCACAGTCTTCCAGCCGCTTGGCGAGGACCGGATCGGCGTTGATATACGGAAGCACCACGAAGCCCTCGGCCACCAGCGTCTCGGCGGCCCGGAGCGTCTCGATCGGGTCCGGCAGCAGATAGTACGGATCGGGGGTGACCTCCAGCTTGACCCACTCGATCCCCGTGGCCGCCCGTGCCAGGCGTGCCAGGCGGACGGCCTCCTCGGCCGTGCGGGCCCCTGAGGTGTTGGGCAGAAGCTGAACCCGATCGCGGTCGATCGCGGCCAGTCCGCCAGCGGCGGATTCGGGATTATCGATATCCACCCGCCGCAACGCCACCGTCACGATCTCGGCGCCCGACGCATCCAGCGCCTGCGCCATGGCTTGCGGCGAGGCGAACTTGCCCGTCCCCACCAGCAGACGCGAAGCGAATTGTCTGCCGGCGATGGTAAGTTGGTCGGGACCCATCAGCCGCCCCCCATGAATCGGATCAGCTCGATGTTCTGTTCGTCCGCCAGCGGCGTGGTCGCGAACTGCTCGGGCCCGACGATCGCGCCGTCCACCTCGGCCACGACTGTGCCCGCCGTGGCGCCCAGCGCGTCGAGCAGCTCGGCCAGTGTCGCGGGCATCGCCTCGGCCGCGAACGGCCGCCGGACCCCGTTGACTGTCAGTGATTTCATCTGCCTTACGTCCCAACAAAAAAAGCACCCCCGAACGGGAGTGCTTCTGCACGGCAACAAGCCTCCCTTCGCAGGAGTTACCCTGATCAGGTTCCAAGGGTCATCCGCCTGTGGCGGATTTCTCAGCCTGCCGGTCCGCCTGTGGCGGATGCATTGGCTCCCCTGGCTTTGTTCGAAAACGAAGGTATGGTAGCATGGCTCGACATGAAAGACAAGCGATTCGTCATCCAGGAACACTCCACCTGCGGCGGACCCGAAGGCGTGCACTGGGACCTCATGCTGGAGCAGGACGACATCCTGGCAACGTTCCGGCTCCACGAGCCGCCCGGACAGGTCCTCGTGCACGCGGTTCGCGCCGAGCGGATCTTCGATCACCCGCTGCGGTTTCTCTGGTACGAAGGCCCCGTGCAAAACGGCACGGGCCGAGTCCGCATCGTCGACCGCGGCACCTGGCGCCCGGCTCGGGCTTGCGACCACCTGGTCTTCGACGGCGCGATCCTCCACGGCGCCTTCACCCTGACCGGCATCACCGAAACCGAATGGCGCCTCCACCGCTGCGGTCGCACTGGCCGTAGGGGCGAATCATGATTCGCCCCCAGCAGCGGCAGGGTGTGCCGGGCACACCGATCCAAAGGCAGATGGTGGGCATGGCCCACCCTACGGCTCGGTTCGTGTGGCGGGGCCTTCTTCCATGGCGTCGATGTGCTCGCGGAACAGGTCGGCCGACCTCTTGTCGTTCTGGAGGTTGCTGCGGGACCGCACCAGATCGGAGATCGGCGTCAGCGCCTGGGCGTCGGGCGCCACGTGCGGGGTCAGGAAGATCAGCAGCTCGGTCTTGGCCTTGCTTTTCTCGGTCCGCTTGAACAGGTGTCCGGCGATGGGGATGTCGCCCAGCAGGGGGATCTTCTTGATCGTGTCGCGGATCTCGTCCTGGATGAGGCCGCCGATGACGATGGTCTGGCCGTCGCGCACGGCGACCTTGGTCTCGCTCGAACGCGTCGTGAAGACCGGCAGGGCGAGCTTCTCGGAGATCTGCACGCTGTCGCCGCTCTGGGAGGAGATCTCCGGACGGACCGTCATATTGACCAGGCCGTCGGGATTGATCGACGGCGTGACCTCGAGGATGATGCCGATGTCCCGGTACTCGGTGGTGGTCTGCGTTCCGACGTTGCTGGTGGTCTCGCCCGTGGCGAAGGGCACCTGCGAGCCGACGGTGATCGTGGCGAGCTGATTGTTGCTGGCCAGGATATAGGGTCGTGAAAGGATGTTCAGCTTGCCGGCCTCCTGCAACGCGTGCAGCGTGACGTCCAGGTCGCCGGAGAGGTTGTTCACGAACAACCCCTGCAACGGCTCTCCGAAGATCGTACTGGTTTGGGTGCTGCCGCCGTCGCTGCGGAGGTTCAGCATGGAGAATTCCGTGCCGAAGTCCAGGTTGTTGCTGTAGGTGATCTCCGCGAAGAGGCACTTGATCAGCACCTGCCCGACCGGCTTGTCCAGATCGTCGATGATCGGCTTGATTCTGTCATAGTTCTTGGTCGAAGTCAGCACGAGCAGCGAATTGGTCTCGGTCTCGGCCTCGAAGTAGGTCTCCTCGGACAGATCGTTGGCACTGCTGCTGGTTGTGGCGCCGGTGGCCTGTGGCGCTGCGGTCTGCTGGCGACCGGCGCCCTGGAACTGCTGGCCGGTCCCGGTGGTGGCCTGGTTCAGGGCCTGGATCTCGGCGAAGAGATTGTTCAGGACCTCCATCAGATTCGATGCGTTGGCGTTCTTGAGGGGGTAGACGAAGATGCGGCGTTCCTGCTTGGGATCCTGGTCCAGCTCCTTGATGACCTGGCTGATGATCTCCAGTGTCGTCGGCGGGCCGCTGACAACGACGGCGTTGGTGCGGGAATCCGCTGCCGCCGCTATACCGACGTCGGACATCCCACTGCCCTGGGTTCCGCCGGAGGCGGACTGCTGGGCGCCCGGGAATCCGCCCCTCTGGAACTGGACCATTTGATTCTGCTGGGTGCGCGATGTCGTCCGGCGTGAGGAGGTGCCGGTTTCTCCGAAGACCTCGTTGATCAGGTCGGCCGTGTCGGAAGCGTCGGCATATTCGAGATGGAACACCTTCACATCCGCGACGTTGGGCACCTGGGAATCGAGATTCTTGACCACCTCGGCCACGACTTCAAGAATGGCGTCCGGGCCGGTGACCACGACGGTGTTGGTCTGGCTGTCGGCGGCGGCGACGACCTGCGAGGTGGCCGAGCCGCTGTCCTGCTGCGTCTCCGGCATGCCGCCACGTCCCCCCGGGCCTCGGAACATCATGGGACCGCCTTGGCCGGTCTGGGTGGAACTGTTGCTGTCGCCGAACAGTTTGTTGATGACGTCGGCCACGTTCATGGCGTCGGCGTAACGCAGTTGGAAGACCTTGACGCCGGCGACCTTGGCGGTTCGATCATCGAGGGCAGAGATCATGCCGCTGACGATCTCCAGGGCGTCGGCCGGCCCGCGCACGACCACGGCGTTGGTCCGATCGTCGGCGGCAGCGACGACCTGCACGTTCACCGTTCCGCCGGCGGTCTGTGCGTCGCCGTCGCGCTCGCCACCTCGGCCCCGCCCGCCGGGACCGCCACGCATCTGCATCATCATCTCGATCGGGTTGCGGGCGCCGGTCCGCGCGCCGGTGTTGCTGGACTGTTGGAAGATCGTGTTGATCAACGTCGCGGCGCTGGTCGCATCGGCATTGACCAGGCGGAAGACGCGAATCTCCGCGACATTGGACATGTGGGTGTCGAGCGCCTGGATGATCTCCATCAGGCGTTTGATGTTGGCGGCCGTGTCGGTGATGATCAGCGCGTTGCCGTCTTCATTGGCCTCAATGCTGGCGTAGGCCGGGACCAGCGCCGAGAGGTTCTGTCGCAACGCCGCGGCGGTCACGTGACTGACGGGCACCACATACGTGACGATGTTGTCGCTGGCCACCACGGCCTTCGGGTCGTGTCCGGTCAGCACCGGGATGGTTTCCTGCTTGGCGCTGGCGAGCGTGACCACCTTGAGAGTCTTGCCGACCAGGATGGTGGTCAGATCTCTCTCTTTGAGGATCGAGTTGATCAGCGACACCGCCTGATCCAGCGAGATTGGCTGCCGGCTGATCACCGTCATCCGGCCGTCGGAGATCGGTGAATCGGAGATCACGGTCAGCCCCGCCTTCTCCGACAGGTATTCGAGTACGGCCTGGAGGGGCGTGTCCTGGAAGTTGAGCTTGAGCTTTACCTCGCCATTGCTTTGGACCACTTCGACTGGCTCGGTCGCATCGGACGCCTCGGAGGCCGGCTGCGCCCCGCTTGGGCTGGAAGTCAACAAGAGAACGCCGGCCAGCATCGCGCCAACGAGAGTCATTCTGAACGTTTGCATTGCTACGGTCTCCTTCGAGTTCGGATGGATTCCGACGGGTCGTCTGTCGGGGTCCTATTGCCCCAGTTCCTGCTTTCGCCGCTCCATGAGCTGCCGGAGGATGTCGGCTTCGTCTCCGCTCGGCACCGCCGGCGTCGTTGGCACGCCGGAAGGCGAAGTCGACGGTAGCGGCGTCCATTCCATCAGTTCGGTCATCGTCACGGCGCCGCGGCCGCCCAGCAGGTCCTGCCCGATGGCCACGGTGATCGTGCGGTCCTCCAGCCGATAGACGATCGAATCGAGATCGAGCGATTCGATCGACCCTCGCGCGACGCTGTGGCCCTGACGCAGCTTGAGCGTTTCCCCGCTCCGCGTGTCTTCCACGAATGCGACAAACGTGCCGTTTTCCTGGGCGATTCCCCGCAGCCGGCAATACGATTCGGGATCGGGGACGGCGACGGGGCGCTCCTCGGTTTGGCGCTGACGGCGCTCGGCCGCTCCGCGCTGCCGGGAGAACATGTTCCGCTCAACAATGACTTTGAACGTGGCCCACACGTCGGGCTTCTCCGCCGATTCGGCGGCGCGCCCCACGGCAGGCCACAGGATGGCAAGCCCCACGGCAAACGCGATGAGTCTGCTATATGTCGTATTCATAATTGACCTCCGATTGCCGCGCGTCGGACGACTTCTCCGGCGTGCCCAGATACAGCGCCGACAGGTGAAGCTGGAGGGACATGGTGCCTTCAGATTCACTGCCCGTGCCCAGTTGAATGTCCCTGACCTTGACGGGAAGGGCGGCGGTCTCGATCTGCCAGAGGAAGCGCGAGACCGATTCGAGCGTGCCCTTGCCGGCCACGGTGAAGATGATCTCCTGCAGTCCTTTGTCGCTGGCGATGCGGTCCGGCTTGATCGAGCTGACCGCCAGACCCGCGTCGTTGGACCATTCGCGAAGGGCGATGAGCACCTTGCTCTCGGCCTCCGCCTCGTTTCGAAGGCCATCGGAGACCAGGGCCTTCCACTTGCGCTGCATCACGCTCTGGTTGGCCAGCAGGAATCGCGCCTCTTCCAGCTCCTCATGGAGCCGGCTTCGCTCGGTTTCCATCTCAGCGAGTTTCGCCTGGATCGGATCGACGACGAACTTGCTGACAACCAGCAGTCCGACGCAGGCCAGTGTGACGATGAGGATGATTCGCTCTCGTTTGGAAAGAACCATTTTATTTCACGCCTTGGAATTTGAACGTTAGGGCGAATGTCTTCTCCTGGGCGCTGCCTCCGGCGTCCCGCAAATACATCATCATGACGTCGGAGAACGCCGCGTTTTGCTTGATGTTGTTCAGGACCTCGTAGAAACTCTGCTCGTCGGTGGCCCGTCCGATCAGCGATCCTTCGGACGTCTCACTCAGCGCCAGGCTGGTGGCCCAGACGCGAGGCGACTCGGGGAAGGCAAGCGTCAATTGCAGAAGGCATTCGAGGAATCGCGGGTCTCGGCTGGTCCAACTCCCTGCGTAGGAGAGCCGATCCCTCAGGTCTCGCGCGACGGTGACGTCATCGGCGAGCAGCCCCAACTGCTCTTCAAAAAAGGCGATGTCCGCCCGTTTGCCGTGCCAGTTGGCGACCACGACGGCGGCCGCAGCGAGAAGAACGATGCCCGCGAGGACAGCCCAAGTGGCCACACGCTTGTGCGGGGACGTCTTCTTGCGCCCGATGCGCGGGTTGAGGAAATCGACGGTGGCTTTCTGTGGCCCAATGGCAGCTACGGCCACGGCTGCGGCGGCGATCCCCCCCGATGGCCCGACGTCCTGGTCCTGCAGCCCCATCGATGCCAGCGTCGCGGCGCCGTCCGTCACCGTGGCGTTGGGGCCGAGTTGCGTGCGAAGATGATCGATGACCCCGTCGGACAAACTGGAATCGTCGTACACGGTCACTTCGTACGCGCCGGCCTGGTCCTGCGGCGCCGAGATCATCATCAGTTGCTGGAGTGCCGACGTCAGCCGTCTGGCCTGGTCGCCCGCTTCGCCGTTCGTCGCCGGCATCGCCACGTGCTTGATGGACCTCGGGGCGCCGTCCACCTGGCTCCAGAACTCGCAATAGGTCGGGCGCGTGTAGACTCCGTACCGTTGTGCCATCGCATCGGGATCCGCCAGAGGCGGACTTCCGAACGCCAGGGCCGAGACCGTGACGGACTGAATGCGCAGGCCGGCAGCGGCGGTCAGTTCTCTGATCTGCTCGATCGTCTGTCGTCGAGCTGCCAGCAGCAGAACCTTGCTGCTCTGTGAGGTACTCGTGCGGCCGCAGTAATCGAAGATCAGTTCGCCCGCGTTCAGTGAGAACGTCCGCTCGGCCTGGATCGCGAGCAGACCGGCCACGGCGTCGGCGCCGGCCGGCGGCGAGGTCACTTCCCTGGCCACCACCCACTTGGTCGGGATCCCGACGGCGGCGTTCTTCAGCGAAAAGTGGTTCGCCCGGAGAAAGTGCCGCAGGGTGTGTCCGAGAGTTCTGCCGTTGTCGGGGCCGAGCTTCTCTTCGAAGACGCACTGACCGACGCGACGCACCTCCGGTCGTCCCGAACGGACGCCGACCTCGGCGACAACGGCGCCGAACTCATCGATCACAAGTCCCAATATGGTCCGGGTCCCTAACATGATCCTCGTCCAATCATCTCATACCAACCATAGCTTCCGTGATGGGCTCGCCCTTTCTCAGGGCCTCCACAATCTCGTATTCCAGCGGCCAGCCGAACCGTGTCAGCGACTTCCAGTACACGATCTGCGGCGTTCCCCCCTGTGTGTCGAAGACCGCCTTGAACCGCTTGTACGCCCGTCCGTCGCCCGACAGACAGATGATGTCGGCGGAGTACTGAAACGAGCGAACCGTAATGTAGTTGTCGATCGCTGTGGCCTTCTCGCGATCGAGGACCTTCGCCACCCAGGCCACCGAATCCAGAGTCGTGTTGGAGTTCCGATAGGACAGCAGCGCTTCGACATCGGCTTCTTCCAGATCCGGCAGGCACAGCAGGACCTCGCGGGACGCCGTGTTCACGTTCACCAGCCCAGGTCGTGTCTCCTCGTCGCTGACGGTCAGGCGATCGGCGAGCTGTTCAAACTCCTCGATCTTCATGCCGGATCCGTAGTAGAAAGCCATCACGCTGGCGTACGACGGGCTGATCGGGATGTTGTTCATGATCTCCAGCGCCCGTTCTTCCTTGACGACTTCCTGCAGCGCGCTCTGCAGCGTCGTACGGGCGCTGGCGTCGTTGAGGTTGATGCGTTCGTTGCCTTCGCTGTCGGTGTTGGCTTCGACACTATAGACCGTGACGTAATCGTAGAAGCCCCCCTCGAGCCGTCCGTTGCGATTGTCGGACGGGGCGCTGTTGTCACCGTCGTTCTCATTGTCATCGAGGACTCCGTTCAGATTGGTGTCCTCTCCGTAGAGAAGCTCCTCCGAAGCGCCCTTGACCAGGAGGATCTCATTGACGGTCTCGAACGGCGCATTTTTGCAGTTGTAGGGTTCGGAGAGCAGCAGGTAGTATTCGTCTTCCGCCCCTCCGGTCGTCACGTCGCCATCCTCGTCCCGCCAGTCGATGATGGAGGCCGCCAGTTCGGATGTCATGCCTGGCAGCTTCAACAGCATCTCGAGGGAGGCCGAGTTGAGGTTGATCTTGCCCGCCTCGTCGGTCAGGCCGTAATCGAAATCGCTGTCGTCTTCCAGATTCGAGCGCAGAACCCAGAAGGTGCCCTGTCCGACCTGCAGGGCTTCCCACGGCACATCCTCATCCAGGGCGTCGGCGTCTTCGGCGTTGGCGACCAGTTGCGCGATGATGTATTGACAGACGCCGGAGGCGATCCACTCGGCCTCGACCGAGGCCACCTGGTTTGCCGAGACGATTGCGGCGACTCGCATCGATCGGGCGAAGACCAGGGCCAGACCTGCCAGGACCAAAACCACCCAGATCGTGACGATCAGGATTGTCCCGCCCGTGCGGTGAGAAGCAACGAATTGTCGGCCGTTCGTCGTTCTCATCTTCCTTCTTGACCTCCGGTCTGCGTGGGGGCCCCTCCGGCCGCGCCGCCGCTTGCGCCACCGGCCGAAGCGCCGGCGGATTCGGTCTCCTCCTCGGCCGGCCGGGCCCAGAGTCCGCAGGGAATCGTGAGACTCTGAACGAGCCGACGTCCTTCCGTTTCTCCGTTGGAGTGCCGAATGCTGTTGGCCAGCTCGATCTCGATTTCCACGGCCTTGGGAAGACTGTTTGCATCCGCTGTCGAATCCCATTCGGTCAGCCAGCGGTCGCCGTCGAAATACCGCAGGTTCAGCGAGGTTACATTGCGGCAGAGAACCTGCTCTTCCGGATCGACTGACTTGGGGGACAGCAGGTTCGTGGTTACCTGGCGAACCAGGCGGTAGCCGGTGCGAGCGCCGGTTGCGTCGTCATCCTCCTCGAGGGCCAGCGCGACCTTGGCAATCCCGCCCGCCGGTTGGCTCGTTGTCCCATAGACCTGTGTGGTGTGGAATTCCAGAGAATCCGCGTCGGCGCCTTTGCTGCTGCGAGAGTTGCTGCCGACGAACGAGCCGGCCAGCACCCCCGTCGGAGGCAGGACGCCGTAGATGTCCTGCTTGAGCAATTCGATGGCGCTGATCGCCTGGCTGGTGGGCTCGATCGCCGCCAAGGCGCTTCGTCGCGACTTGAAGCCTGTGTACAGGGCCGTATAGAGACAGGACGCGGTGACCACCATCAGCGTCATGGCGACCAGCAGTTCCAGAAGCGTGAACCCCTTTGTGTTGGTCCGTCCGTTTGCCATGTCAATTCGCCTCCGGATAGACCAACGTGCTGAGCGTGACGCGACGTTGCCGTCCCTGAGACGTCCAGACCACCTCGACGTCGAGCTGGCGAACCGTCGATTCGGTCCAGCCCGAGACCTCGGCGTTCCACTCATAGCCGGGCCAGTCTGTGCCGAAATTACCGCCCTTGCTGCCCGTTTCCCAATCCTTCGATGCGACCAGTTCAGCCAGCTTGGTGCTCGCCAGCGAGACCGCCTCGATCTCCCTGCGCGATTGGCCTGCCAGCCGGGTGCACAGAGAGATCGTCTGCATGGCCACCGGCATGATGGCGCCGATCAGCACCACGGTCGCCAGCAGCTCGACGAAGGTGAAGCCGCCGGGCCGGGCGCGCGCTCCCATCAGGTTATCTCGACGCTTGGTTCGCATAGACTCGTTCGCTCTCGACGATGGAGAACGACTCCGTGACCGTTGGGCACGTCACTTCGAGGGCGCGTCCTCCACGGTCGATCAGACGGATCGTCGCGGCCGTGACGGTGCCCTGAGGCGTGAACTCGACATACGGTTCTCCATCCTCTTTTTCGGCGTCTTCCAGTTCCATGATCATGTCTCTGGGAAGGGTGAAGACCTGGCCGAATTCCGTCTGAAGTTCTCGGAATGAGCCTGACTTCCAGGCCGTCAGCCAGTAGACGCGGTCTTTTGTATCGAAGTTGAGCCGATAGACAACCCCTTCGCTAATCGCCTGGGAACGGGCGAACTGGGTCAGAGCGAGGATCTGCGCCGCGGCGTCCTGCGACTGACGCGAGCCGAAGAACCCGCGCAGCGACGGGGCCGCCATCGCCAGGACGGTCGAGAGGATGAGCATCACCAGGATCAGCTCCAGGAGGGTGAAGCCCGCGTCTGTGTCGTGTTGTCTTATGCCCGCGCTCATGGTATATCCACGCTCGCCGCTTCGCGCGCCACCGGGATCGTGTGCCGATCCGGTGGTGCATCCAGTCGGCTACCGCCTGTCCTTCGACCAGTTGGTGATATCGTCGTCGCCGCCCAGCTTGCCGTCCGGGCCGAAGGAATACAGATCGTAACCCTCCTGATTGTAGGTGCCCGGATAGCGGTACTGATAGTCGTTGCCCCACGGGTCCTTGGGGACGTCCCGCCGCAGATAGGGCTGGGTCCATCCATCGGAATCCGAGGTCGGTTTCTTCGTCAGCGCCAGGAGGCCTTCGCTGGTCGTCGGATAGCGACCGAGATCGATCTCAAAGGCGTCCAGAGCCACCTCGATCTGGGCGATCTGCGTTCCGGCGGCCGTGATCTTGGCCTCCTTGGAGCGTCCGGTCAGCTTCGGCAGTACGATGGCCGACAACGTCGCCAGAATGACCAGCACGAGCATCAGCTCGATCAGGGTGAAACCGCGATGGCCCGTAGTCCGTTGCCGACGAGACGCGCGTTCGTTTGTGCTGTAAGGTTGTGATTTCATGTCCGTTCCCAGTTCAACAGGTTGCCACTTCAGTCGCATATCACTCGGATGGCGTCCAGCGCATCCGTTCTCAACGAATCAACTCCTGGAGATTGAAGATCGGCAGGAGCATTCCAATCACCACTGTCCCGACCAGAACCGCCATGAGGAACAGCAGCGCCGGCTCGATCAGGGTCACCATCATCTTCAGATAACGGTCCAGCTCCGCTTCGTAGGCGCCGGCCAGACGGACGAGCTCCTGATCGAGGCGTCCGCTCTCTTCGGCAACGGAGATCATCTCAATGACGGCCGGCGGAAACAGCACCCGGCATCCCTCCAGACTGCGGGCCAGCGGCTGGCCCTTCTGGACGTTCTCCGTGGCGTTGCCAACGGTGTCGGCGAGCACCTGATTGCCGATGGCCTCTTTGGCCACCCGCAACGAGGCGATCAGAGGCACGCCGGCCCCGACGAGCGTCCCGAGCATCCGGCAGAACCGCACCAGCGCGAACCGTGCCACTCCCGTGCCGAACAGGGGGACTCGCAGCAGCAGACCTTCCATTGTGCGACGGCCCTCCTCCTTCGTCAACATGCGTTGGATGGCGAAGACGATCAGGACGATGCCGATGACCAGAATGAACCAGTACGTCACGAGAACGTCGCTGGCGGTCACGATGTAACGCGTCAGAGTCGGCAGCGAGCCGCCGAACTCCTCGAACATCTGCGAGAAGCGCGGAATGAAGAATGTCAGCAGGAAGACCATGATCCCCGCCGACAGCACGGCCAGAATGATCGGATAGACCAGTGCGCCTTTGACACGACCCTTGAGTTCCGCTTCGCGGGCCCTGAATGTGGCGATCTGATCGAGCACGATATCGAGGAACCCGCCAGTCTCACCGGCCCGCACCATCGCCACGTAGATCGGCGAGAACGCGTTCGGATGCAGGCTCAACGCATCGGCCAGAGCCATGCCGCCGGCGACCTGATCGTGGACCGTGGCCCAGAGCTTTTTGGACGCCGTTCGCGAGGCTTCGCGGCTGAGGATCCCCAGCGCCCGGCTCATGGGTACGCCGGCGGCCAGGAGATTGCCCAGTTGACGGGTGAAGGCGTCGATTTCGCGTTTGGAGACCCCGCCAATCCCTGCGAACACCCCTCCCGGCCGGGCCTCTTCGGCTTTCTCCACCGAGACCGGACAAAGCTGGCGACCGTAGATCATGTCGATGGCGGCGGCTCGGTCGGCCGCAACGAGCTTATCGACCGTTTCCCGGCCGGTGGAGTCTATCGCTTTGTACGTGAATGTTGCCATCGTTCGCTCTTACCGTTCCTGCGATGCGTCCGCAACGTCCATCGGCTCGAACATATCGTCTTTGGTGACTCTGAGGATCTCCTCGACGGTGGTCCGTCCCGCATGCAGATGGCGGAAACCGTCATCGCGCAGGCTGGTCATCCCCTGCCTGGCCGAGGCCGTGCGAAGATCGCGCGGCGAAGCGTTGTCGAGGATCAGCGACCGAACCTCATCGGTGACCACCATCATCTCGAAGATGCCCATTCGGCCGCGATACCCCGTGCCTTGGCAATTCCGACAGCCGCGTCCCCGGTAAAGGACGGCAGGCAGCCGGTCGCCGAACCTTCGGCGAAGCGGCGCCATCTCGTGGTCCGGCAGCGTTTCCCTGCACTCGGGGCAGATCACACGTACCAGACGCTGGGCGACCACCGCCTCCAGCGACGAGGCCACCAGGTAGGGTTCGATCCCCATATCCACCAGACGCGTCAACGCCGTCGGGGCGTCGTTCGTGTGCAGCGTCGAGAACACCAGGTGGCCGGTCAGCGACGCCTGGATGGCGATCTCGGCCGTCTCGACATCGCGAATCTCGCCGACGAGCACCACGTCCGGGTCGTGTCGCAGGATCGAACGCAGACCGCTGGCAAATGTCAGTCCGGCCTTCCGCGAGACCTGGATCTGATTGATGCCGTGAAGCTGGTACTCGATCGGGTCTTCGATCGTGATGATCTTACGCTGAATGTCGTTGATCTGCGAAAGCCCGGCATAGAGTGTGGTGGTCTTGCCGCTGCCGGTCGGCCCGGTCACCAGGATGATACCATGCGGTCGTTCGAGGATCATCTTCGTGACCTTCAGGTCGCGATCGGACATGCCGAGCTTGTCGAGACCGAGCAGCACGCTGGATCGGTCGAGAAGACGGAGCACCACCGCTTCTCCATACAGCATCGGGATCACCGAGACGCGCACGTCGATCTCATGGTCAGCGATGCGAATCTTGATGCGTCCGTCCTGGGGGACGCGCTTCTCGGCGATGTCCAGCTTGCTGAGGATCTTCAGACGCGAAACGATGGCCGCCTGGAACTGCTTGACCTCCGGCGCCACCGACGCCTCCTGAAGCACGCCGTCGATGCGGTATCGCACGCGAAGCGTATCTTCAAACGGCTCGATGTGCACGTCGGTCGCTCGCATCTCGATGGCTTCAGTGAGGATCTGATTGACGAAACGGACGATCGAGGCGCCCTCCGCGGCGTCTGTCAGGTCCATGTCGTCGTCCGAATCGGTGTCGATCACCTGAAGCCCGTTGCCGCCGGCCTCCGAGAGCATCGACTGGACCGTGTCGGCGCCGACGCCGAGGTGCAGCTTGATGCATCGGTCGATCTCGGTCAGCGGCGCTAGCGCCATCTGAAAATCCTGTCCGGTGGCCAGACGCAGCTCGTCGATTGCTGAGGTGTCGAGTGGATTGCTCGTGACCACAAGCACCCGGTCGTCGCCGTCCTCGACGGGCATCACGTGTTTGTCCAGGAGGACCCGTGCGGGAAACCGCGCAAGGAACTCCTTGGAAAAGACGCACTTGTCCATCTCCACATAGGGGCAGTCGAACTGACGACTCCAGAAGCGAAGCAAAGGCTCCTCGGCCAATCCACAAGCCGCGAAGGCCCGGGTGGGCGGCTCGCCGGCAGCGAGCAACCCAAGGATTCCCCGGGCCGCGGTTTCGTCGATCAGCCCCTGTTTGACCATCTTGTCCACAAGTGCATTCATGGGGCTTACCATGCAGTCTTTAGTTCAACATGCCCATCAACACCAGTTGGGCTTCCTGTCGCAGCGTCAGGACCTGCTTGAGTTCCTGCTGCGCCGTTGCCAGTTCGGCCCTGGCCTTCTCTTTGGCCGTACGCAGCGCCGTGAGCTTGGTCTTGATCTCGTCCGGTGTGGCGGCGGTGTTCTCGAGTGTGGTCTGGAGCGCCTCGCTGGCCGTGTCTACGGCTGTCGGCTCGCCCTGCCCGAAGGGACCACGAGCGCCGCGCCCCCCTGGGCCTGCCTGATCGCCCTGCGGACCACCGCGTCGTGCGCCGCCCGGCGCCATCATGCCCATGCGCATCATGCCCATGCCGCTGGTCTGACGACTGAGGTTCATGACCTTCATCAGGCGCGGGCCGAGCACCTTCCACTCTTCAGCGGTCGCGCCCAGTTGCTCCTGCATGCGCTGCTCCATCATCTGCTGCATGCGCTGGGGGTCAAAGTCGCCCCGCATCCCTCGCTCGCCCCCGGGGCCCTGGCCCTGACCTCGTTCCCGCCCCTGGGGCTGTGCCATGGACAGGCCTGCCACAACCAAGGCGACGAGACAGGCAACGGTTCCGATACCGATCGCTTTTCTTACCATTTTCGTTCTCCTTTCGTTGGACTTGGGTTGCCTCGTCTTGAGACACTTCATCTTGACGTTACATCAGGCCAGTGGCGGGCCGACGGGCTTGGTTACACGGAATCGGTGTTTTCCACAGCCTCGGCACGGACGTCTCAGTCCCGGCGCTACAGAAGACGCAAATAGCCAGTGGGATATTTCGTGTTTTCGGGCAGTCCAACCCACTCCCGGGCGGAGGTGAATCCGCCCGCGGCGGAGTAAGGGCCGGGTCGCTGCCGGTCGTCCCGCTGCCGGGGCGCCTATGTACAGTCCAACAGCCCTCCGCATCATGGCGGTAGCATAAATCAGCCTACCATTGCGTTTCGAATCATGCAAAGACTATCTGGGGCTTGTTGCGATCCGCGTGCTTTTTCGCCGTGGCGCGCGTGGAAGGGGGGGGCCGGCAGGCCGCTGCGACTCAGCGCAAGGAGTTGAAAGACCCTGGCTCGGTGTCCGCCTCACCGCATGCGAGAGCGACCATGACGGGCCGTTGTTCCGGCTGGCTCGTCTGCGGATCGGCGTTCAAGTCGGTGCAGGCTCGACTTCGCTCCGGGCCGCGAGGCCACTGGAACAGATCATCTAAAATAAGCTGTGACAAAGGTTTGGCACATTGCCGGGCGATGTTCTCAAACCAGGTGACCGCGGCGGCAACCACGTCGGGGTCCAATTCATACCCAGCCGAATCAGTCAGAATCCGCAGGGCCTCGCAGACCGACCTCGACGCGTGATAGGCTCGTGCGGCGGTCAGGGCGTCGAACATGTCCGCTGCGCCAATAATGCGCGCACCCAGCGGGATCGCCGTTTTGGCCAGCCCGTCAGGATAGCCCTGCCCGTTCCACCTCTCGTGATGGTGGCGGACGATCGTAACCTCCCGTTCCAGGAAGCTCATCTTCTCGAGAATGCGGACGGCGATCATCGGATGCTGTTCGACCATTACCCGCTCGTGGGCCGTCAACTCGGCGGTCTTGTACAGAATGGCGTCAGGGATTCCGATCTTCCCGATATCGTGAATCATCGCCGCCCGGCGGATCAGATCCACGTGCTTGGGGCCGAGATCCATGGTCTGGGCGATGCCCACGGCGTAGTGCATGACGTTTTCCGTGTGCTTCTTTGCATAGGCGTCCTTGGCCTCCAGGGCCTGAACCAGCCCCCAGATGCTCTCCATGAACATCTTCTCAGCCTTCTCCGACAGTCCGGCCACTCGCCGTTGAAGGGTCTTGATTCGATCGATCTCAATGTCGTTGGCGTTCAGGAGCTGGGCCATGGTCGCGTCCCAGATCCGCACGCAGTTTCGCCCGGAGTTCTTGGCGTCGTACAGTGCCAGGTCCGCCCGCCGCATCACGTCACGCGGGTCGTTGTGTTCGAGATCGCACTCGGCCACGCCGCAACTGATCGATACGGACGTATCCTGCGGCAGTCGAATCGCCTGAGCCTTAACCCGAATCCGCTCCAGCAATACCCTGGCGTCCGTGGCCTTCGTCTCCGGCATGAGAATGACGAACTCGTCGCCACCATAGCGGGCCAGCACGTCCGGGACGCGCTTCTCGGCCTTCATGCAGGCCGCCAGCCGGCGGATCGCCTCGTCGCCGGTCGCGTGCCCCAAAACATCGTTGATCATCTTGAAATGATCGAAATCGATGATCGCCACCGAAAACGGACGCTTGTATCGCTCGGCGCGGGCGCATTCGGCCTGGAGTTTGTCCTCCAGCAGCTTGCGCGACCCGACGCCCGTCAGCGCATCGGTCAGCGAGCTGAGTCGAGCCTGTTGATATCGTGTGGCATTGGTCAGATGAGCGGTCAGGATCTCCCGGGTGAGCTTGGCTTTGTAACTGATAAGTTCTCGATTCGAGGCGATGGCCGGTTTCAGGTCGCACATGCACAGATAGCCGCAAAGGTGCTTCTCCTTGCCGATGCCGGCCTCTTTGAGTCCGACCACGTCCAGCGGGATCACGACGCGCGGGCCTTTGCCTCCGCAGCTCTCGCACTCGGGCGAAATCCTGTCCGTGCAATATCCGTTTTCTGCGGACGGCTGCATCGCTGCCTCCGCGTCTTCCACATACCCACCCAGGCAAGGACAGCGGTTCGAACTGAGCAACTCGGGCGTGGCGTCTTCCTGGCCGGCCTGATGGAGGCAGAGAATGCAGTTGCCGGCGCCGAACAGCTTGGGAACCTCGACCGCCGCGATTTCGACGGCCTCGGCCAGGTCGATGCTCTTGAGGCAGTTCGACAGCATGGCCACTTCCTCGGCCGCCGCACGATCCTCGACAAGCTGCTGGTCCATGATGTCCCTGGCGGACAGGATGCCCAGGACGACGCCGTTTTCGATGATGGGAAGATGGCGAATGCGATGGGTGGCCATGATCTTGCGGACCTCGCTGGCGGGGGTCCCGGGGGCACAGGAAATGATCTGGCCGGTCATAATCTGATCGACGCGGGCCGAATCGCGATGCTCCGCCGAGTCGGCGATGAAGTGGGCGATGTCGCGCTCCGTCACAAGCCCGATATACTTGCCGGTCTCATCGTTGACGATCAGGCAGCCGACCTTATAGGCGAGCATTTTGGCGGCAGCCTGCTTGATACTGTCATTGCGGCCGATGGTGACTATGGCGGCCGGACGATCGCCGTGTTCAGGCATTTCAGGTCCCTTGCAAGGTCGGTCCATGCTCACATCGTACTCCGTGTTCCTGTCCCCCTTCAGGACAGGTGTATCGGCCCGATGGCAGGGCTACTTTAGCCTGTAGCTCGCCGGACAGGCCTGATCTCGGCCCGGTGCGAGCAAGTCCGCCGGACGACGCAGGCGGGCTACAGGGGCTATTGAGAGGCCCCTCCGCCGTTTCGCTTGGGGCATCGGCGGAAAACCTCCGCCGAATCACCTCCGTATGCAAAGCAGGCTCACAGGCCCCTGTGGGGCGGAAAAAGCGGCCTGAAACGAAAAAAAGCGTTACGCAATTCTGCTATAATGGCACTTGATAACGGAAAACGAATCTGACAGGGTTGGGTGCCCCCGCATGGAGATGCAGGCGAATTACATTGAGCTGGTCGAGAAGGCCCGCCGAGGCGACAGACAGAGCCTCAATCAACTGGCGGCCGTGGCGAGGGAACGCCTGCGCGTGTACGTCTACCGCCTGACCCTAAAAGAGGATCTGACGCAGGAAATTGTTCAGGAGAGCTTGTTAGAAATGTGCAGAGTACTGGGAAAACTCAAACAGACCGATCGGTTCTGGTCCTGGCTGTACGGCATCGCCACCAACAAGCTGCACCGCCACCATCGAACGGAGAAGGCGCTGAAGAAGGCCGCTGCCTCCGAAGAACGGCGTCGTGGACCTCTGCGGGAGCGTCAGGGGGGGTTGGAGAATCTGGTCAGCCAGGAACTCAAGCAGATCGTATCGAAGGCCATGCAGAAGCTGCGGACCCGTCACAAGGCTGTGCTGGTGATGCGGTGTTACGATGGTATGTCCTATGCGGAAATTGCCGATTCGATGGGTTGTAGCGAATTCAGCACCCGAATGCTCTTCGTGCGAGCCAAGAAGTCTCTGCAAAAGGAGCTTTCTCGCAACGGGTTCGGCAAGGGGTCTCTGCTGGCGGCTCTGGTCGTTTTCGGCAAGATGACGGCTCCCAGTGAAGCGGCCGCCGCCCAACTGACCGTTCCCGTCGCGATGACCAAGGTCGGTGTTCTGGCCGGCGTAGCGGGTCTGGCGACGACCAAGACGGGCATGATCACTGCCGCGGCTGTCGGCGCCCTGGCCGTCGGGACTGCCACCACGACCTCGTATCTCGGACACCAGGGCGACGGTCCGGCCGCTGTGTCGGGCGGAGGAACCCAGGTGGCCGCCGCTCTGGGCGCGCCGAACGCGGCCCGCGAGAAATACTGGTACTACTTTCCGGAAGGTCCTGACGGGCCGGTCATGCTCCGCGCCGAATTGCGGTCTCAGGACGGTCAGTCGTCTCAGTTGCGTCTGCAGGATGATCGGGCCAACTATTGCTATGAGAATGGCTCCGTTTCCATGAACAACCACCGTATGTGGTCGGCCGATCTGAGTGTGATGAGGCTGCCCACGGACAGCCGCACGGTGACGAGCTTCCTGTCGCGGTTCGACGGCAAATCGAGCGATGGGCAGCCGGTCTCGGCCAAGGGGCGAGGCCTGCTCGTGATCGTCGAGCGCCAGGAAGAGGATGGGCAGCTCCGCAGCACTCGCCCGATGACGGTGCGCCACAGCAATGTGCTGGAGGAAGATTACTTCCAAAGCGACTGGGCGACCGGTGCAACGATGGTAGACCACCGGGATCCCATGCACGCCCGTGGATGGACGTACACGCGGATTCGTGGCCGGATCGACGGCAGGGATGTGACCGGCGCCGGGCGGGTTCCGTTCACCTATGCCGCCAGTCGTGAGCACAGCCCGTGGCTGAGATTGACCGTCGCCGATGGAGCGACGCTTGTCGAAGGGCCGGCCGGCGCGATCGTCCAGGACCCCAACGGATCGGCCGTGGCACGATATCCTCAGGGCAGCTTCCTCAAAGGCATGAACCGGCCCTGGATGGGGCTGCACGTAATGGATACCGTTCGACGCGACGCCGCCGAGCAGCGCATCTCCTTCGCGACCGACCGGCTGGACAACGGACGTGACGTCCGGGTCACCGTCGTG
>JAAYBA010000148.1 GCA_012719085.1 Planctomycetota bacterium | reverse complement strand
GAGGGCCAGACGATCCTCCAGCAGAACTGCGCCATCGCCGAGCACTTGGGCATGAAGCCTGATGCGCTGCACCTCCAGTACGAAGGCCTGAACCCCTCCGGCTCGTTCAAGGACAACGGCATGACGGCCGCGTTCAGCCATGCGATGATGGTCGGCGCGACGAGCTGCGCGTGCGCTTCGACGGGCAATACCTCGGCGTCGGTGGCGCTGTATGCCCACAGTTGCGGCCTGAAGTGCACGGTGTTCATCGGCAGCGGGCGGATCGCGTTCGGCAAGCTCAGCCAGGCGATGGACTACGGGGCGCAGACGATCCAGATCGCCGGCGACTTCGACGACTGCATGAGGCAGGTGCAGGCGGTGTGCACCGAGCTGGGGCTGTATCTGCTCAACTCGCTGAATCCCTTCCGGCTCGAAGGCCAGAAGACGATCATGTACCGGATCATCGAGGCCCTCGGCTGGGAGGCGCCCGACTGGATCGTCGTGCCCGGCGGCAACCTGGGCAACTCCAGTGCGTTCGGCAAGGCGTTTCTGGAGCTCAAACAGCTCGGCCTGATCGACCGCGTTCCGCGACTGGCGATCGTCAACGCCACCGGCGCCGATACACTGACCGATCTGGTCAACAATAAGAAGCTCGTCTGGAACGGCGGCCATGTGAACCAGAGGATCATCGACGACTACTATGCCGATCTGACGGCGCGGCACTTCTCGCCGCACACGTGCGCATCCGCCATCGAAATCTCCCGGCCGGTGAACCTCAAGAAGTGCCTCCGCGCGATCGACGTCTGCGACGGCGTCGTCCTGGCGGTGACGGACGAGGAGATCTGCGACGCCAAGGCGTTGATCGGCAAGTATGGTCTGGGCTGTGAGCCGGCCTCGGCGGCCACCATCGCCGGGCTCAAGCACCTGCTGGCTCGCGGGACGGTCGCCAAAGACGACCGCGTCGCCTGCGTCCTGACCGGCCACGTCCTGAAGGACCCGAATGTCACCGTCAACTACCACAAGGACAAGCTGGGCGAATTCAGCAACGCCCCCGTCGAGGTCGCCAACGATCTCGACGCGATCATCAGGCTGATCCGCTGATCGGCGCAGGGGCGCAACGAAGACGCATGGAACGGCCGGGCTGTCGGGTCGGCCGGCGCCGTCACGTGGATGAGGTCTGGATGCTCTTGTAGTAACGATGCGCGGTGTGCCGTGCGTTCAGGGCGGCCTCGTAGTTCGTAATGACGGCCTGCAGGGCTCGTTTCCGGGGGACCGTGAGACCGTCGAGATAGGTCTCCATCAAGAGACGCCTGTGCCCTTCGTCGAAATACTCGGGCACCATGCTCCAGAGGAGTCTGCTCAGGTCCCGGGCTTTCTTCCTGGGGCTACGGACGCGCTGTGTCATGCGGTGCAGGTCGATCACGCTGAGACGGCCGATGTCGGCCGAGTCGTCGGCGTGCAGATACAGATGCCAGACCTGCAGGTCCGGCAGCGAGATATCCAGACCGTGCACGGTTCTGGCGAGGTTCGCGACGGCGACGAGGATCGCCTCCTGGCGGCGGCGATCGAGACTGTGCCAGCGCTCCAGAACGAGGTCGAGCAGGCAAACCGCGTCGAGCTCCTGCGTGACGAAGAAGGAGGCCTTTTCGAGACCCCAGCCGGTCCGCTCGCCGACGCATACGGGCTCATACGTTCCGATTCCGTGGTTCAGCAGGTACCAGGCATTCCGCCATTCCACGCCCGCCTGAGAGACCAGACGGTCGCCGCGGCCTCGTGCTGCGAGCATGTCCTTGAGGTGGGGTCGCTCGAATCGCTTCATGAAGAATACCCGGCGGTCGGGCCCGCTTCCGAAGACCATCCGCTGGACGTTTCGCTTGCGGTTGCGGTTGACGGTCGTTGCGTCGTCGTAGTTGTAGAAGTCGTCGAATCTCCTGAGCCCCAGGCCGGCGAAGTAGGCCTCCCAGGAATCGGCAAAGATCACATTGTCCATAAGCGGCAAGACCCGGCGTAAAAGCTCATTTTGAACCGAGTCGTTGATAGCATATCCGAATCGCGATGTAAACCACCTTGGCGCCCGGCCTTCCGTTCGGCGTGCCGGAAGAAGCGGTGGATCGCTGTTTTTTCCTTGTTTGGAGGCGGACCATGTGATATGACTTGGATAGTTCGGGAGCGTACGTTTCGGGGGCCCGTTCGTGTCCTGGTGGCACGGCGTCGCGGCTGCCACAAGGCGCGGAGGCGGGTCCGGGTTCGCGTTCGAGTCGGAGGTCTCGATGCAAAGCGTGCCGGTCCAGGGCATGACAGACCGAGGAAGCACGAGGCACTGTGCGGGGGGGCATGACAGTTGCTGTCTATCCATTCCCGATGCCATGACTCTTGTCTGCCGCGGGGCCATTCTACCAGGGACATCAACGTTGGCTTGCATAGCCAGGATCTGGTCATAGGTGTTTTTCTGAAGGAGGACTGTCATGTCGAAGAAACTGATGCTTCTGGCTCTTCTGGTCCTGGTGCCGATCCCGGCCGGTTACGCCGCCAGTCTGGGCAAGGACCCGGCCCTGGTGATCTACTACTCCTTCGATGAATTCACGGATGTGGTGACGGACCTTTCCGGCCACAGTCGGGACGGCACCGTGGTGGGCGATGTCACGTTCGAGCCGGAAGGCCTGTACGGCGGCGCCGCCAGGTTCGCCAACGGCGCGTACTTCGACCTGGACGGGCCGAGTGTCCCGCCAGAGAACATCCCCACCTCGGCGATCACTCTGGCGGCATGGGCCAGGTGTGAGAATACCGGCGACCACCATGCGATCTTCAACGCCCGCGCCGGGGACTCGACCTGGCTGGTCCATCCCGAGTTTCGCAGCGGAGGCAACTTCCGCTGGCTGCTGCGGTCGGCCGGCGGGACCACGATGTTCGATATCAGCGCCGGCGTCGTCGCATGGGACGAATGGATGCATTACGCGGGCACCTACGACAAGGCGACCGCCAGGGGGACGCTGCACATCAACGGCATGGCCGTCCAGAGCGCTAATGTCAGCGCCGGCGCGGAGATCGCCGGCGACTGGAATCAGGGCGCGCGTGTCGGACGAAACATCGACAACGCACGACCCTTCACGGGCCTGATGGATGAGTTCTGCCTGTTCACGCGGGCGCTGAGCGAGCCGGAGATTCAGGTGCTCATGGAGGGCGTGCGCCTGACGCCGGTCGAGCTGGCCAGCGAGCCCAGTCCGGCCGAAGACGCCAACGACGTCGCCTGTGACACGGCCCTGAGCTGGACGCCCGGCAAATACGCCGCAACGCACGATGTGTACCTGGGAACGGTACTCGACGACGTCAACGATGCCAGCCGGGCCGCGCCGGGGGACGTTCTGATCAGCCAGAGCCAGAGCGCCGCGACGTATGTGCCCGCCGAGCCCCTGGCATATGGCCAGAGGTATTACTGGCGCATCGATGAAGTCAACGCGGCGCCCGATTCGACCGTTTTCAAGGGTCTCGTCTGGAGCTTCGTCACCGAGCCGTTCGCCTATGCCGCCGAAGGCATTGTGGCCACGACCAATGTGGATTCGGCCGAGGGCAGCGGGCCGGAGAAGACGATCGACGGCTCCGGTCTCGATGAGAACGATGGGCACTCGACCAAGAGCACCGACATGTGGCAGGCCGTGATTGGCGACGAGCCGGTCTGGATTCAGTACGACCTGGGCCGCGTACTCAAGCTCCACCAGATGCTCATCTGGAACTACAACGTCGAGTTTGAACTGGTCCTCGGGTTCGGGTTCAAGGATGTCACGATCGAGTACTCTGCCGATGGTGAGAATTGGACGTTGTTGGACAACATGGAATTCGCGCGGGCGACCGCCCAAGCAGGATATGCCGCCAACACGATCGTCGATCTGGGCGGCGTCGCGGCGCGCTTCGTCCGACTGACCGCCGAGAGCACTTGGGGCGGCATGCCGCAGATCGGTCTCAGTGAGGTGAGGTTCCTGTACATTCCCACGCAGGCGCGGAACCCGGAGCCCGCCGACGGCGCAGTCGATGTGAGCATCGAAACCGTCCTGGGTTGGCGTGCCGGCCGTGAGGCGGCGATGCACGAGGTTTATTTCGGGACGGACGCCGACGCCGTCGCCGATGGAACAGCGTTGCTCGACTCGACGGGCGAGAATCGCTACGCGGTTGCACCGCTCGATTTCGGGACGACGTATTACTGGGCGGTCAACGAACGGAACGACGACGCCAGTCCGTCTGTGTGGCCGGGCGCCCTCTGGAGTTTTGTCACACAGGAGTATTCCGTCGTCGAGGACTTCGAGAGCTACACCGACGACGTCGACGCCGGCGAGACGATCTACCAGACCTGGATCGATGGGTGGACGAACAATACCGGCTCGATTGTCGGCCATATGAACTCGCCGTTCGCCGAACGGAAGATCGTTCACAGCGGCAAGCAGTCCATGCCCCTGGCCTATGACAACACGGAGTCGCCGTTCTACTCGGAGGCGTACAAGACGTGGAGTGCCGACCAGGACTGGACCGCCGGGGCGGCCAATACGCTGACCCTGTACTTCCAGGGCAAGGCGGACAATGCGCCCGCGACGCTTTACGTCGCGGTGGAAGACAACAACGGACAGGTGGCAGCCGTTTCGTACGGGGACGCGGAGGCGGCTCTGGCCGTGGAATGGCAATCGTGGCAGGTTCCGCTGGAGGCCTTCAGTTCGGCCGGCGTGAATCTGGCGCGGGTCCGTACGCTGTATATCGGCGTCGGTGATCGAAGCAGTCCCAGCGCCGGCGGCATCGGCATGTTCTACATCGACGACATCCTTGTCGGCCGGCCCGTATCGCAGTAGCCGGACGTGTGTAGGGACAATTCGGGTCGTTCAAGCGGGCCGTGGGCAACACCCACGGCCCGTTTCTACTGAGAGACAGGCGCTTCGTATTCTCCGGCCTCAGAACAAGACGCGCACCAGACCGGCAGGATCGATGCGGAAGGTGGACCCCTTGCCCTCGAAAAAGCCGTGGGCGGCAATGAGATGGACGTTCAGGTCGGACCATCGCACGGTCTGGCGCGAGTCCGTCCGGCGGACCGTTGTGACACGCTTGTGGAATCGCGCCTCGTGCGGCCAGGGACAGACCATCTGCCCCCGCGCCTCGTCGATGGCCGCCTCGCGAACGTCATCGATCCTGACCCAGGTTCCCAGCCCCTTCTCGGCGGCCGTTGTGATCTCGATCATCCGCGCGCCGAGCTGCTCGGGCGAAACGCCGAGCCGAAACAACTCGGCGGCGTCGGCCTCGATCACCTCGGTGACGCTGCGCGCATCGCTGCCCATGAAACCGCCGGCCGTGAGGGCCGACGACCGGAGCACCTCTTCGAGTTTCTGCATGTCGGGCGACTGTTTCATCGGTCATTCTCCATGGGAATCGCCCCTACGCGAACTTGTCATAGAAAATGCTCGTCTCGGGCATGCCCAAGTCCATCAGGACCTTGACGCATGCGTCGATCATGCCCGGACTGCCGCACAGATACGCCTCATGCTGCGAGGCATCGGTCAGGCCCCTGCGAACGGCTTCGGTCACCAGGCCAGTCTCTCCGTCCCATTCGGGACTGTCCTGCGTCGAGGCAACAACCGGAACAAAGTGGAAATCGGCCAGCTCCGACTCAAACTGTTGCATCAGATCGATCAGGCACAGCTCCTTGACCGCGTTGGCGCCGAAATAGTACTCCGCCCTGCGGGCGTTGTTCGTGTTCTTCATGTGGTGCAGCATGCACTTGATCGGCGCCATGCCCGAGCCGCCGGCAATGAAGACCATCGGGGCCTGCGACTCTGAGAGCTGAAAGTCCCCGTACGGGCCGTTGAGTCGCATCTCGTCGCCCTCTTTGAGGTGCTCGAAGCAATACGTCGTACAGATCCCGCCGGGAACCAGACGGATAATCAATTCGATGATGCCCTTCTCGGCCGGGTCCGAGGCGATCGAGTAGGCTCGGTAGACTTCCTTGCGGCTCTTCCCATACGGCGGCGTTCGCAACTGCACGTACTGACCCGGAATGTAATCCATCGTGGCCGGCTCGGTCAGTTCCAGGCGGAACAGCTTCATGTCGTGCGTCAGCTCGACGATCTTCGCGCATCGGCAGGTGTACTCCTGGATGGCGAAAAGCTCCTTGGGGATCTCGATCTTCAGGTCGCTGCGGACCTTGACCTGGCAGGCCAGCCGGACATTCGATTCCCGCTCGGTTTGGTCCAGGTAAGGTTCCTCGGTCGGAAGCAGCGGACCGGCCCCTTCGAGCACCTTGACCTTGCAGAGCCCGCACGTGGCCCGGCCGCCGCAGGCGCTGGGGATGAACAGCTTCTGGGCCGTCAGCAGCGCGAGCAGGTCCTTGCCTCCCTCGACGGTAAGCTCCTTCTCGTCGTTGACCGTAATCTTACACGGCCCGTAGTTGGCCAGGTAGTATTCCGCAACGACCAGTACGGCCGCAAGCGCCCCTGCGATGAGGCTGACGACCAGGACCGCGATGAGAGTAGACGTTATCATTGGCCTCCCGCACCATGCACCATACCAAAAAGCAAGATGCAAATATCAATATGGCGGAATCCGCCTTCGGCGGATGGCGTACGGACGAATCATTATTCGCCCCTACCTTTGCTTTCATCTTCCCTGGAGCACGCCGGTGAACCCGATGAACGCCAGCGCCATCAGGCCGGCGATGATCAGCGTGATTCCCGGCCCCTGCAAGCCGGCGGGGATCCGCTCGTTGGCGAGCCTCTGTCGGATGCCGGCCATCGCCATGATCGCCAGGAACCAGCCGACGCCGCTGCCCAGGCCGTAGCCGATGGTGACGATGAACGAGTAGTCGCGAATTACCATGAACAGCGACGCGCCCAGAATGGCGCAGTTGACGGTGATCAACGGCAGGAACACGCCAAGCTGCTGATAGAGAAACGGCGAGAACCGCTCGATCGCCATTTCCACGAACTGCACGAACGCTGCGATGATGACGATGAACAGGATGAAGCGGAAGAACTCCAGACCCAGGGGCTGAAGAACGTAGCGATACGCCAGCCAATTCAGCAGCGTCGTGGCCGTCATGACGAAGATAACCGCCAACCCGAGGCCGAAGGCGGTCTTGACCTCGCGCGAGACGCCGATGAAGGGACAGAGACCGAGGAAGTAGGCCAGCAGGATGTTCTGCGTGAACACGGCCGCGACGCACACCGTCACCGCCTGCCAGATTTCCGCTCCGACGTTCATTTGCTCTTCGCCTCCTGTCCGATCTGGATCGATCGGAACACCCATATCACGATGGCCAGCATGAAGAAGGCCCCCGGCGGCATGACCATGATGATCCACTTGTCCCACGCGGGCCCGGAGAAAAACGGCACCGCCAGCCCGGCGAAGGTCCCCATCCCGAGCACCTCGCGGAACGTCGCGATGATCAGCAGGACGAACGAGTAGCCCAGCGCGCTGAACGTACCGTCCAGGAACGCGCGACCGGGCGGATTGCTGTTGCCGAACGCTTCACAGCGGCCCATGACGATGCAGTTGGTGATGATCAGACCGACGTAGGGACCGAGGTTGCCGCTCATATCGGGCCAGTAGGCCTTCAGCACGACGTCCACGATGATGACATAGAACGCGATGATGAGCGTCTCGACCATCATCCGGATATTGCGCGGGGTCAGCGTCCGCAGGAGCGAGACGGTGGCCGAACTGAGCGAGAGCGTGAACACCAGCGCCACGCACATCACCATCGTATTGAGCACCAGGTTGGTCACCGCCAGCGTGCTGCAGATGCCGAGCACCTGCTTGAAGATCGGGTTGTCGCGCCAGAGCCCGGCGAGGATGATCTTCTTGTTCTCGGATTCGGTGGCGGCAGGAGTCATGGTCGCGTGCCCTCCTCGCCCATCTTGGATCGCCATTCGGTCAGGGCCGCATTGATGATCCCTTCGAGCCGGGTGCTGGTCTGCGTGGCCCCGGTGATCGCGTGGACGCTGCTGTCGTCCAGTTCGGCGCCGGGACGCTTCATGCCAAGCGGCGCGCCCTGGTCGGTGAGCACTTTGCCCTTGAATTGACTGCGGAACGGGGCCTTGGTGATCTCGGCGCCGAGGCCTGGCGTTTCGTTCTGCTCGTAGAAGGCGATTCCCGTGACGGTCTTTGCGTCTGCATCGATGCCGATGACCCCGCCGATCGGCGCCCAGAACCCCTGGCCCAGAAACGGCAGCGCGTAGGCCACGAGCCGGCCGTCCTTTGTCACGGTGTAGGCCCCGCCGGAGGACGCCGTTGGCTCGGCGACCAGCTCGACGAAACGCGGGTGAACCTCCGCGTTGCTCGGCGGCGCGTCGAACAAGTCGGGCACAACTTCGAGCACGGCCCGCTCGAAGGCCAGTGTCGCGTTGGCCTCGACGCGCCGGCGCGTCAGGCTGGTGACGCCGATCACGATCGAACTGAAGAACGCCGTTACGACGAACATATACAGGATGGGGAACCAGCGCTTCTCTCGCATCACGCTCCCTTCCTGGCTTTCCTGGCCGATTGACGCGCGCGAACGGCGTAGTCGAGGATCGGCGCAAACATGTTGCCGATCAGGATCGAGAACATCAGGCCACCGTTGAAGATCGAGAAGTTGCGGATCACAACGGTGCAGACGCCGATGATGATCGCGTAGATGATTTTGGCGAGGTTCGTCTTCGGCGCGCTGACCGGATCGGTGGCCATGAAGAACGCGCCGAACAGGAAGCCGCCGCCGAGCACCGCCGTCCAGCCGGCCGGCACAGGCGCGACGCCGAGCGAATGGAGAATCTGGCTGAGGGCTGCGTAGGTGACGATGAGCGTCACGATGATCGTCCGGTTGGCCGTTTTCGTCCAGAACAGATACAGGCCGCCGATCGTGATCAGCAGCGCGCTGGTGACCCCCATCGTGCCGCTGAT
>JAAYBA010000147.1 GCA_012719085.1 Planctomycetota bacterium | reverse complement strand
GAAAGCGCGACGATCAGCCCTCTGTCCAGCAGGTCTTCATACGTCCCGTCCGTCGAGTCGTTGTCAATGATATAGATGGCGTCGGGTCGGTGGCTTTGCGCCAGAAGGGCATCAAGGCACCGCGTCAACAACTCCTTGCGGTTGTACGTCACCACGACGGCGGCGATGGTCTGTCGTTCGCGATCAGCCACGGGTCCGGATCTCCTCGAACACGGCCAGAGCGCGATCGACGACTTGATCCATGTTCAGGTATTCGTACTGGGCCAGCCGGCCGACGAAGTGAACGCCCTCCAGCGCCTCGGCCCTGGCCCTGTACCGTTCGTACAGTCTCCGATTGGCCTCGGTCGGGACGGGGTAGCATGGAGGGCCCTCCGCCGCCCCATACTCATAGCAGATCGTCGTCTTCGGATGCTTCTGCAGCGTCAGGTGCTTGAATTCGGTGATTCGAGTGTAGTCCTGTTCGCCCGGATAGTTGATGACCCCCGCCTCCTGAAAGCGCTCCATGTTCAAGGTCTTGAAGCGAAACGTGACGCTCCGATATGGAAGTCGGCCGTAGGCGCAATCGAAGTACTCGTCGATGGGGCCCGTGTAGATAAGCCGGCCGAACCGCTCGGACCCGGCAACCGATCGATAGTCCGTGCGCAGCCGGAGCGTGATATTGGGCGAATCGATCATGCGCTCGAACAGGCAAGTGAAACCGTCTTCCGGGACGCCTTGGTAGGGATCATCGAAATACCGCGTGTCCCTGTCGAACCGAACGGGCAGTCGCCGGGTGACTTCGGGCGCCAGTTCCTCAGGGCTGAGCCCCCACTGTTTCTTCGTGTAGTTTCTGTAGAACAGCTCGTACAGCTCCGAACCGACCTGCGAGATCACCACGTCCCGGGCATTGGCGATCATCTCGACCGGCATGCGGCGCTGTTCAAGGAAGTGGCGAAACTGCTCGGTCGTGAACGGGCGGTCGTAGAGTCGCTCCATCGTGTCCAGATTGATCGGCAGAGAGACGGCCTTGTCTGTCAACTGCGCCAGAACGCGATGGACGTAGCCGTTCCACGATGTGAACCGGCCGACATAGTCCCAGATGTGTCTGGCCGACGTGTGAAAGATGTGCGGGCCATACCTCTGAACGATGATCCCGTGCTCGTCCAGGCCATCGTACGCGTTGCCTGCGATATGGGCGCGGCGTTCGACGAGCAGCACCTTCTGATTGAGTTCGTTGGCCAGCCGCTCCGCCAGGACGCACCCGGCCCAGCCCGCACCGACGATGAGGCAGTCATACACCATCCTCGGCCTCCCTGGTCGGATAACGCCGGAACACATCCAGTCCCCTTCGCCGCAGGGCCACGTACATCGCCGCCGTGATCCCCGCCTCCGTCAGCAGCACGGCAATGCAGACGCCGATGTGCTGCCACAGACCGACCAGCGCGAAGACCAGAACGATGTTGGCGACGCCTGCCATCGCGAGAATCCTGGTCAGGGTCCTCTTCAGTCCGAAGTTGACCATCACCTGTATGCTGAGGATATGGCTCAGATTGCCGAGGAACGGCAGCAGGGACAGGATGCGCACCACGAGCACACTGTCGCCGAACTGCTCGCCCAGGACGACTCGGGTCAGCGGTCCGGCTGCCAGAAACAGGCCCGCCGACATGACCAGCGTGACGGCGCCCACGATGCGAGTCATGCGAGAGGCGAAGGCCAGCGCCGCCGTCTTCGACTCGGCTGCCAGCCTGCCAATGTGCGGAAACACGGCTTGCGCCAGGGGAAATTGAAGGCCCTGGATCGCCCGGACAATCTTCTCTCCCGCGACGTAGTATGCGACGACGGTATTGCTTGCGAACAGGCCGAGGATGACAGTGTTGCTTGTGGTGTAGAGGCTGACCGACATCCTCGAGACGAACAGGTGCCAGCCGTCGACAAGTTCCCGTTTCAGGACGGCTCTCGAAGGCAGGATGAGCCGGACGGGGAATACCCAGAGGGCCACGAGCAGTCCGGCCACGCCCATCGCGATGGTCCCCCCCGAGTACACCACGGGGACGTAGATGTAGTCGCTGCCTTGCCGGATGAACGCGAAGATCGCCACCACGACGGCCAGCTTCGAGAGGATGGTCAGAACGGCGGTGTACTTCATCCGTTCGAGGCCCTGGAACAGCCAGACCGGGAACAGGCTCTGCCCCACGACGGTCCCAAACGCCAGCAGGTAGACGGGCCAGTCGCCCCGCAGTTTGGGCACCGCCAGGACCCCCGCCGCCAGGGCGACGAAGCTTAGCACGGTCAAGAACAGCTTCAGCAGCAAAACCGCCGAGAAGATTTCCGAGAGCTTCCGTGGATTGTCCCGGTGCACGGAGATCTCCTGTGTGGCGGACAGGTCGAAGCCGTAATCTGTGACGAGGATGAAGTACATACTGATGGCCCGGGCCAGCTCCACCAGGCCGAATCGGGACGGGCCGAGGATGCGGACGAGATATGGCAACGTGATCAGCGGCGCCAGATACGTCGCGAACTGGAGGACGGACAGCGAAAAGAAGTTCGTGAGGATCGTCCGGTGTTTCCGGCATGCGGCTGTGAAGGTCTCTGGCATCTTTGCAGGACGGCCCAATCACTCTGTTGTGCGGCTGCGCTCGATCGACCGTCGGAACTTCCTTCGGAAGCGATTGCGGCGGCCGATCGCGCAAGCATAGACCTGCCAAGGGTCTATGTCAAGGCCGCCATGTGCAGACCACATTCCTGCGGGGTGCTGCCGGCAACTCAAGTCGAATTGTATTATGCTATATTACGCAGATTCGCCAGATTCACTACTTTGATACAACCCGAATTGCCGATACAGACGGTAGAACCGGATTGGACGTCAGTTTGCCGCAGTCTGGGCATAAGCTCTTTTCTTGAATGGATTTAAGATCATATGGTCCTCTTGGGTCCGGCTCGGCTCGGAAGGACGTGAGAGCAGGTAGAATGGACTGGAAGGCAATTATCGATAGCACATTCTCGGACTGTCTGAGCCGGCGAAACCTGGTCAGGCTTGGACTATTCTGGTTGGCGGGCGTCATCCTGTTCGCCTTCTATACGGTCTTGTCGGGACGATTGCAGGACGGTCCGGCCGCGTTGAAAGCGGACCTTCCTGCCTCAACAAGCGATCAAACCGGCGCGCTGACGGTATGGCAAAGGGGGCCGTCTCCGGAGGCTCGGCCGGCCTACAAGGTTGTCTTCGACAATCTCCGCGTCGAGAACGGCAATCTCGGCGTCTTCAAAACCGCTTCGTCCAGGATCGTGTATCTCGACAACCTCCAGGCTACGTTTTTCTCACAGGGCAATGGAGCGGACGCCGGGCTGCGGGACTTCCACGGGCTCTTTGCGCCGCGACGGGATGGCCACGGAGACGCCGGTTCACTTGGTTTGTTCGACGAGCTGCAGAAGCAGAATACAGACTGGTCGATGCCGGTGGATATGTCGAACACCGGGGAAGTCCGGGTCAGAGGCCTGGATTGGCGGGTCCGGCGGGACGATTGCACCGTCTTTCACGTTCGGTCTCAGCATGCCGTGCTGCGGAGCGACTGGTCCCGCATGGTACTGCGGGGCCGCGTCACGCTAACGATGTCGCAGGCGGTCCTTGAGAGCAACTGCATCGAAATCGATGTATCGAACGAGTCGATCTACGCGCCCGGGCGTTACACGTTGCGGTACGGCGGGGCCACACGCATGGGGCGGGGAGGACGCTTCCGTGCCACACTGAGGCCCGCTGGCGTAGGTTCATCGGATAGAGAAGGGGATCAGGGATGGGCAAACGGGTTGCAGCCTGGATCGTTTTGACATGTTGCGGGCTTGCCGGGACGGCATCCGGCCTGTCGGCGGAGGACTATGCTCTGGCCGGTCGCATGCATCTGAGCCAGGGGACAGCAACCGGTGTGCGGCAGGCCTATGAGATCTTCGACGCCGCGATCGATGACGGTGACTGTCCCGATTGCCGGGGCAACTGCGAATTGGTCTTCCTGCGAGCTGTCGCGCAAGTGGCGATGCTGTTCATCGATCACAACGACGTCCTGGTTTCCCGCGATCTGCTCGAGTTGGCCGAAGGGTGCGGGGTCGCGCTGGTGCCGGGTGTTTTCGAGGGTCTCGGTGCCGGAGCGTCGTGCCGGCAGATCGGCCCGTGTCTGCTGCCTCCTGAACACGACCCGGACCATGTTCGCCGGGTGCTTGCCGAGTCGATCCTGCCGCAGTTTGCGTCGATCCTTTCCGAGCTGGATTCGATTGACCAGACGGCTGGAGCGTTTGCGATTGTCATGCGTGCTGAGGAGACGGGCGTGACGGGCGGGCTTGAGATCGACTACGGGGACGTGGTGATTCTCAAAGGCCTGCTCCTGGCGTATCGGGGCATGTTGACGATGCAGGTCGCCGGTACGAGCGAGCCTTACGTCTACAGGGAGACCGTCGGTCCGTTTGATTTCGACGACGCTCCAGCCGGGGCGGGCCTGTTGCTTGCAGAGGTCCGGCGCCTTATGGCCGCGGCAGCCGAAGACCACCTGTTCGATAATGCAGCGGCGTTCGCATATGCCCGGCAGGACTGGCTTGACGCAATCAACTGCTGGATCGATGCGATTGAGTACGTTGCTTTGGAAAACGGTCCTGAAGGGACAGACCCGCAGGCCAATGAGCTGACGTACATCGAGCCGAGCGCCCAGCCGCATCTGGAGGTGTACGTGCATGTGTTGATGAGCCTGCGTGAGGCACTCCAATGGGACATGACGAGCCTTGACGGACTCTTCTTGAGGCGAGCCTATGATGTCCGGGACAGCGGTTCAGCCCCCATCGGGGAGCTTGTACTCGTCTTCGACGGGGTCCGCTTCGAGGGCCATCGAGGCCGCCTGACGCTCGCGGATGGAGATGTCCTGGAGGTCGATTGGTTCGGTCTGCTCGACGGCAACCGTGTCGGGGTCAGCCTGTTCGGTCCCGAGCACGGCGTGGAGGCATGGCTCGAAGGCGACATCGACAGCGACCGAAGCGCGATCGGAGAGGCGTTTCTGGATTGCTGGGCCGCCGATGGACATGTGCCCGCCGAACCTGCCGGCCTTTGGGAAGACGCCTTATACGCAGACGAGACGACTCGTCCTTTCCAGCCTGCGTTTCAAGATCAGAAAACGGAGAGGGCGGGATTCGAACCCGCGGTACCGTAAACGGCACACTGGTTTTCGAAACCAGCTCGATCAGCCACTCCGACACCTCTCCGTGCTGCGTTCTGTGAAGGCCGGTCCCCGGTAAGTATACCCGGCGGCTAGACCCATACCCCGCCATTGTAACGGTCGGCCGATTCCCATCAAGCAGAAAAAGCCGCCACGAGCCGAATATCCATGCCGGCATAACGAAATTCAATGCGTCGTAAGTGTTTGTTATGAAAATGCCTACGGCGTAGAAAGAGGGGGTTTGTGTGAAATTGTCTTGCGTGAAATGAATATGAATTCATAATATGAGTATGTGGATGTCCGTATGACTACATATTCATCTTTGTGGGAGTAGGTCATGGCCGAGAAGACGAAGGCTTCGCGGAGACAGCGAGAACGTCAGCGGCATAGGACCGAGATCGTGGACGTGGCGATGAAGCTCTTCGCCGAGAAGGGCTTCCACAACGTCTCGATGCAGGAGATCGCGGCCGAGGCCGAGTTCGCCATCGGAACGATCTACAATTTTTTCGACAGCAAAGAGGCGCTGTACCGCGAAATCATGGATGAGGTGGCCAACAATGTTCTGTCGCTTGTGAGGCCGATCCTGGAAAGCAATGCGGACGAGCAGGAGAAGCTCGCCGGCTTCATCCGAGCGAGCATTCTCGTCTTTCGCGAGAACTCGGCGGCGATCCGTCTGTTTCTCCGGGCCAATCAGGGACCGTTGGCCAATATCGGCACAGCCCATTTTAGTGAAACGGCGGTCGAGGTTCATGACACGTTGCAGACGAAGCTCAGGCAGGTCTACGCCGCCGGCGTCCGCAAAGGAACGTTTCGGGCCCTCGATCCGCGCGTGGTTTCGCTGGCCCTGGATGCCGCATTGCGTGCGATCGTATTCTCCGTGGCCGAGGATACAGATGAGACTTCGCTGGAGCAGAAGGTCACCGACATCGAGGAGTTGTTCTTCCGAGGGATTCTGCATGACGCATGGAATCGGGCGGCGTCTGCCGGAGCCGCTTCGGATAGGGGACGAAGCTGAATATTCGCCCGTTCAGGGCATCTCTATTTACCATTGGAGGTTTCGAATGCAATTGCGTGCACGAGCTATGGTTCGACCGGTCCTGATTGCGACCATCCTGTTCGGTGGCCTATTGCCGGGGGGGTGCAGCCGAAAGGAAGAAACCGCCGCCGCTCCCCCTGTCCCCGAGGTGGCTGTTGTGACGGTCCAACCGCAACAGATCACGTTGACTACGGAGTTGCCCGGACGGACGACTCCCTACCTCATCGCGGAAATCCGGCCGCAGGTCAGCGGGCTCATCCAGAAGCGACTGTTCAAGGAAGGCTCCGATGTCGAAGCCGGTCAGGTGTTGTACCAGATCGAGCCGGCCCCGTTTCAGGCAGCGGTCGACAATGCGCTGGCCAATCTCGAGGCCGCACGGAAAGCCGTGGATCGGGCGAGAGCGGCCTTGAATGTCAGCATTGCCGGCGTTACCACGCGGCAGGCCATGGCGGCCTTCGCACGCACAAACCGACAGCGGTTCGAAGACCTGTTTGCAGACAAGGCCGTTTCCGCCAGCGACCGGGACCGGGCCGTGACGGAGGCGGCGACGGCCGAAGCCGCCCTGCTGGCGGCCGAAGCGCAGGTCGAAAGCGACCGCACGGCGATTGCGGCAGCCGAAGCCGCCGTTCAGCAGGCCCAGGCGGCACTGGATGTGGCGCGCATCAATCTCGATTATACCAAGGTTACGGCTCCGATCGCCGGACGCATCGGACGATCCAGCGTGACCGACGGCGCGATTGTCATGGCCTACCAAGCGGTCCCCCTGGCGACGATCCAGACCCTCGACCCGATCTACGTGGATGTCCCCCAATCCACAACGGAGTTGCTTCGTCTGCAGCGTCGGACGGCCGACGGCCGGCTCAATTCGAATGGAGCGGACCAGAACAAGGTCCGGCTCATCCTGGAAGAAGGTATGCCATATCCTCTGGAGGGGACTCTTCAGTTTCGCGATGTCACGGTGGAGCCAACGACCGGGTCGTTCATCCTGCGGATCGTCTTCCCGAATCCGCAGGGCATTCTTCTGCCGGGCATGTTTGTCCGCGCCGAGATCCAGGAAGGCGTCAACCGTCAGGCGATCTTGATTCCGCAGCAAGCGGTTTCGCGGAATGCCAAGGGCGATCCGGTCGCGCTGGTCGTGGGGCCCGATCAGAAGGTCGAACAGCGGATGCTTGCTCTGGACCGCGCCATCGGCGATCGGTGGCTTGTCACCAGCGGACTGGTGTCCGGGGATCGGGTGATCACGGAAGGGCTGTTGCGCGTGCGGCCCGGCGCGCAGGTCAATGCGGTCCCCTTGGTCGCCGCAGAGAAGGGCAAAGCGTCCTCGGAGAGTCCTGCCCGCCCGGCCCCGAAATCGAACTAACGGAGACACAACATGCTATCGAGATTCTTTCTGGACCGGCCCGTCTTCGCCTGGGTCGTCGCCATCTTCTTCATGCTGCTCGGCGGGCTGGCCATCTATAACCTGCCGATCTCGCAGTATCCCCCGATCGCTCCACCGGCCATCGCTATTGAAGCCTTCTATCCCGGGGCCTCGGCGCAGACGGTGGAGAACAGCGTCACGCAGATCATCGAACAGAAGATGACCGGCTTCGACGACATGCTCTATCTGTCCGGCAGCAGCGACTCCTCCGGGTCCTCGCGCATCGAATTGACCTTCAAACCCGGAACGGATCCCGATCTGGCCTGGGCCAAGGTCCAGAACAAGCTCCAACTGGCCATGACCAGTCTGCCGGAAATGGTCCAACGCACCGGCGTCAAGGTCAGCAAATCCACTCGGAACTATCTGATCATCGTCGGGCTCGTTTCCGAAGACGGCGGCATGACCAATCACGACCTCCAGGACTACGCCGTATCCAGTATCGAGAAGGTCCTGGCCCGCGTACCCGGCGTCGGCGAGGTGGAAGCGTTCGGTTCGGGGTACGCCATGCGCATCTGGCTGAACCCCGACAAGCTTACGGAGTACCACCTGACGGTGGCGGAGGTGGTTGCGGCGTTACAGAGCTACAACGTGGAAGTCTCCGCCGGTCAGTTTGGAGGGATTCCGGCGGTGGAAGGCCAGCGTCTGAATGCCTCCATCATCGTCCAGAACCTCCTGCAGACGCCGGACGAGTTTGCCGCCATTCCTCTGCGGACCAATCCGGACGGCTCTATGGTGCGGGTCAAGGATGTCGGAAGAACCGAGCTGGGGACGGAGGTCTACGATATTGAGGGTCGTTACAACGGCAAACCGATGGCGGCTCTGGCTGTCCGTCAGGCGCCCGGTGCCAACGCGCTGGCCACGGCGGATGCCATCAAGAGCAAGATGGAGGAGATGAGCCGCTACTTTCCGACGGGGATGAGAGTCGTATATCCCTACGACACCACTCCGTTTGTCCGGGTGGCCATCGGCGAGGCGGTCAAGTCCCTGTTTCAGGCCATCCTGCTCGTGTTCCTGGTCATGTGGCTGTTCATGGGCAACATCCGGGCCACGCTGATTCCGACGATCTCGGTGCCGGTGGTGCTCCTGGGTACCTGCGCGGCGCTGTGGGTGTTCGGTTTCTCGATCAACATGCTGACCATGTTCGCCATGGTGATCTCCATCGGCTTGTTGGTGGACGACACGATCGTGGTGGTCGAGAATGTGGAACGCTTGATGAGCGAAGAGGGGCTTTCGCCCAAGGAGGCCACGGCCAAGAGTATGGACGAAGTCACCAGCGCTCTGATCGGTTTCTGCCTGGGGCTTTCGGCATTGTTCGGACCGATGGCGTTCTTCGGCGGCTCCACCGGGATTATCTACCGCCAGTTCTCGGTGACAGTGGTCACCTCGATGGTGCTGTCGGTGCTTGTGGCCCTGATTCTGACGCCGGTGCTGTGTGCGTCGATTCTCAAGCCGGTGGGCAAAGGCCATGAGGCGGCCGAAGTCGGATGGCGGCTGCTACGCCCGTTCTTCCTCTGGTTCGACCGGGGTTTCAACCGATTCCGCGACGGGTATGTGCGACTGCTCGGTCACGCCCTGGCGCGGAAGGTGCGGTATGTGGTGGTGTACCTCGTGATCGTCGCCGGCCTCGGGTGGTTGTTCCTGCGGATGCCGACCGGTTACCTGCCGGACGAAGACCAGGGAATCCTGCTGGCCCAGGTCATGATGCCCACCGGTGCGACTCTGGAGCAGACCCAGGCGGTTGCCGATGAAGTCCAGCGCTATTTCCGGGAACAGGAACAGGAGGCGGTGGAATCCTGCATGACCATCACCGGCATCGGCTTCTCCGGCAGGGGGCAGAACAACGGCATGGTGTTTGTCAAACTGAGGGATTGGAGCCTGCGCAAGAAGGCGCATCTGCGGGTCAAGGCGATTGCGGGTCGGGCCATGGGGCGGTTTGCCGCATTTCGCAATGCCGTTGTCGTGGCCTTTCCGCCGCCGGCCGTGATGGAATTGGGAAATGCCTTGGGATTCGATTTCCAGTTGGTCGACCGCGGCGGCATCGGCCACGAGGCCCTGATGCAGGCGCGCACCCAGCTTCTCGGCATGGCCGCGCAGGACCCGCGATTGGTCAACGTGCGCTTCAACGGCATGGAGGATGTGCCCGAATATCGCGTGGACGTGGACTGGAGCAAGGTGGGGGCACAGGCTTTGCCCATCAGCTCTGTCCACAGCACGATCTCGGCGGCCTTCGGCAGTGCCTACGTCAACGACTTCATCCAGGGCGGACGGGTGAAACGTGTCTACGTCCAGGCGGATGCTCCCTATCGCATGCTGCCCGACGATCTGGAACGGCTCTACGTGCGGAACAACGCGGGCGCGATGGTTCCTTTCTCTTCGTTCGCTTCCAGCCACTGGACCAGCGGGTCACCGTCGTTGAAGCGTTTCAACGGCTTTCCCTCGCTGAATATCTGGGGCGAGCCGGCGCCGGGTCGCAGCTCCGGCGAAGCCATGGCGGCCATGGAGGAGATTACCGCCAGGCTGCCTGCGGGGATTGGCTTTGACTGGACCGGGATTTCCTACCAGGAACGGCAGGCCGCGTCTCAGACCGGCCCGCTCTATGCCTTCTGTCTCTTGATTGTCTTTCTCTTTCTGGCGGCTCTGTACGGACGATGGAGCATCCCCCTGGCGGTCATGCTGGTCCTGCCTCTGGGGCTCATCGGCGGTTTCATCGCTTCGACGCTGCGCGGGCTGCCGAGCGATGTGTATTTTCAGATCGGCCTGCTGAACACGCTGGGCCTGTCCACGAAGAACGCCATTCTGATCGTGCAGTTCGCCATGGGCATCGCGGCGCAAGGTGTGGCGCCGGCCAAGGCTTCGATCCAGGCGGTGAAGCTGCGGCTGCGTCCGATTCTCATGACCTCGACGACGACCGGTCTGGCGGTGCTGCCCATGGCTTTCACCAAGGGCGCGGCCGCCGGGGCCATGAATGCCATCGGCACCACGGTGCTCGGAGGCATGATCACGGGCGTCCTGCTGGTCCTTCTGTTCGCGCCGTTGTTCTATGTGCTGATCGCTCAAGTCTTTGACAGGCGCAAACCGCAACCAACGGTCGCGACGGCCTGACCAATCGCATCGGGGAACGAATCCAAATGAAAACGCGTATCCTTCTATCACTGATCGGAATCGTCATCTGTGTCGCCGGGTGCCGGATGGCCCCAAAGTACATGCGGCCCGAACCTCCCATTCCTGTCGACTGGCCGACGGGCCAGGCCTATGCGGAGGACCCCGTCATGGCCGATGCGCCGGTCGCGTCGGAACTTCCATGGCGGGAGTTCTTCACCGACCCCAAGCTGCACCAGGTCATCGAGACGGCCCTGGAGAACAACCATGATCTTCGGTTGGCGGCCCTGAATGTCGAGCTGGCGCGATCCCTGTACGGGATCCAGCGTCAGGAACTCTATCCAAGCCTTTATGCGACGGCCGGCGGCGGCGAGCAACGTGCATCGGCCGATCTGACCCCACCCGGACAGCCCCGGACCACGGAGCAATACAGTGTCAGTCTCGGCATTCTCTCCTGGGAGATCGACTTCTTCGGCCGCCTGCACAGTCTGAAGGATCGGGCATTACAGGAATATCTGGCCACGGAACAGGGCCGCCGCAGCGCACAGGTTATGTTGATCTCCTCGGTGGCCAACGGCTATCTGGCCCTGGCCGCTGACCGCGACGCCCTGGCCCTGGCGGAAGAGACCTTACAGGTCCAGGAGGCGACCTATGGATTGGTGAAGCGGCAATACGAGATCGGCGTCGCAACCGAGTTGGACCTGCGCCGGGCCCAAATACCCATGGACACGGCGCGCGGAGACGTCGCCTATTACACACAACGGGTGGCGCAGGATCAGAACGCCTTGAACCTGCTGGTTGGCTGTGCCGTGTCGGAGGATTTCTTGCCGTCTGAACTGGCAAGCATTCGCGCCCTCAGGGACCTCTCGCCCGGGCTGCCCTCCGACTCGCTCCTGGGCCGGCCCGACATCATCGCCGCCGAGCATCAGCTTCGAGCGGCGTACGCCAATATCGGCGCCGCCCGAGCCGCGTTCTTCCCCCGTATTAGCCTGACTACCACACTCGGGACGGCCAGCGACGAGCTGTCCGGTCTGTTCAAGTCCGGCTCGGGCACGTGGAGCTATGCCGGGCAGGCGGTGATGCCGATCTTCGATGCCCGTACCTGGTCGGCGTATGAGGTCACCAAGGTGCAACGCGAAATGGCCCTGGTGGAGTATGAGAAGGCCATTCAGATTGCTTTCCAGGAGGTGGCCGATGCGCTGGCTGTCCGCGGAACTGTGGACCGCCAGATCGCGGCGCAACAGTCCCTGGTCCATGCCGCCGAGGAAACCTACCGCTTGTCCTTCGCTCGTTATGAACGGGGACTCGACAACTACCTCAGCGTTCTCGATGCGCAGCGATCTCTCTATGCGGCGCAACAGGCATTGGTCTATCGGCATTTGACGAAGCTCGCCAATCATGTCAGGCTCTATGCCACCTTGGGGGGTGGGGGCGATGTGCCCGACGGGACCTCTGAGCCCTGAGCGTGGCCCGGTACCCTTCCGGGAGAAGGGTTGGCTGGCCGAGTGTATGCGATATCCTGATTGGGAGTCTTGCTAAAGTCGGTCGGAGCGATTCGCTCCGATTGGTTCCACGAACAGTTGCAGCGCAGAAGGAGGACGATCATGTTGGACGAAACCGGATTGTCGATCTTGGAGCCCTTTCTGTCCGTGGAGCGATTCGAATGGGCAGACGTAGTGCGATTCGGTGATGATCTGCTGGGCGTGGCCGATGCGCCTCATGCCATCGAGAGCTTCCGCGAACTCCTGAAGGGCTTGGCGCATCGACAGGGCAAGCCCCTGGTTTTCCGGGCGTCAAGACGCTGCTTCTCGCCGGAGCGATGCGGCGCCTTCTTGAAGAGCCTGGGCGATCTGGATAGCGCGCGCAAGGGGCGCAATGTCTTCTCGAGCCCGCTGGCCGGGTTCATCATGGCGCGCGAGGAAAACGTGTTCGGCGGGCTGATTCGCTGGTTGCGGTCGGTGAAGCGGCCGGTGATCATGGTCTTTCAGGGCGATGTGATCTTGCCATTCCTGGGGATCGGGCTGGCCTGCGACTACCGGATCGCCTCGGCCGACACGATCTTCCACAATCAGGGGCGCGAGTTGGACATGCCGCCGGGCGGAGGATTGCTCTACTTGCTGCCTGCCTATGTTGGACTGGGCCGGGCCAATTCGCTGGTGAGCCGGAGCACGGAAACCTCCGCGTCTGCTGCACTCGAGTGGGGTCTGCTCGAAGACGTCGTCGCGCCGTCCGAACTGGATGAGGCTGTCCGGACGATGGCGATCGAGGTCTCGTGCTACAGCCCCGAGACGCTGGACACGATCAAGCAACTCCTCAATCTGCGGTTGCCCAGTTTCGACGAGTTCTTCACCGTGGAGGCTCAAGGCCTCGACAGGGCACTACGAGGAAGGCCCTGGGAGAAGCTCCCGGACGCCGGGCCGGACCGCGACTGAGGGTGCCCTTTCGCCCATCGCGCTGAGTGTGCCGACAAGACGCCCGACCACCTCTTGCCCCTTCGCAGTCCGGGGGAGGGGGCAACCACCGCCTTGGTTATTGGTGACTTCCCCGAAGAAGATTCAAGGAATTTCCTCGTTTGTCCGAACCCGGTTGACTGCATATAGTAATATCGTTATATCTCGATACGCAGATTCATTCGGGGTTTGTGCATGGACAAGAAACTGGCAAGCCATGCGGCCGAAGTGCTCAAGGCGCTGGCCCATCCGATCCGGCTCCAGGTCGTCGAGGCGCTGGAAGGGGGCGAGCGGTCCGTAGGAGAGATCGCCGAGGCCGTTGGGGAGAAACAGGCGATCACGAGCCAGCAGCTCAATATCATGAAGGACAAAGGCATTCTGAAGTCTCGCCGGGAAGGGGCACGGGTCTTTTACTGGATCGAGAATGAGAACGCGATCCGCGTGCTCGGATGCGTCCACAACCACTGCCGCAAGAAGGGCAAGGGGCGAAGATAAACCGAAGCGGATGGCGCTGTGAGATGGGGCGAGGTATGACAACGGTTGGCGAAGGCGACGAACGTGTGGAATCCTGAACTGACAGGTCGGCCGCGCGGCGGCACGAGGATTGGGCCATTCGTATGGAAATGAGACACAAGATCACAGATTACTCACTGAGCCACTACAAACTGGTCACGGTGGTGATGGTTGTCTTCACTCTGGCCTTGGGCGCGCTGATCCCGCGCATTCAGGTGGATACCGATCCGGAGAACATGCTCGCGGCAGACGAGCCGGTGCGGCTTTTCCACGACCGGACCAAAGAGCAGTTCGTCCTGTCCGATATGGTCGTCGTCGGTGTCGTCAACGACGCCCATCCTGACGGCGTGTTCGATCCCGCCTCATTGCGCAACATCTACGATCTGACCGAGTATGCCAAAACCCTGCGCTGGCCCGACAAGGAAGACCCGAACCGCCAGATCGGCGTGATCGAAGTCGATCTGCTCGCGCCGTCCACGGTCGACCACATCGGCCAGGGCGGTCCCGGCGTCGTGACGTTCGAGTGGCTGATGCCCCGGCCTCCGGAGACCGACGCCGAGGCGCTGGCGATTCGCGACAAGGCCATGTCCAATCCCCTGCTCAAGGGCACCGTCGTCTCCGACGACGGCAAGGCGATCAGTCTGTACCTGCCCTTGACCCATAAGGACCTGAGCCACAGAGTGTATCGTGCGCTGAATGCGAAGATCGCCGAGTTCCAAGGCGACGAGGAGTATCACATCACGGGTCTACCCGTGGCGGAAGACACGTTCGGATACGAGATGTTCGTGCAGATGGCGATCTCGGCGCCGCTGGCGATGCTGGTGATCTTCCTCCTGATGCTCGCGTTCTTCCGCAAGCTGGTGCTGGTGATCTCGCCGATGATCGTGGCGATGGTCGCGGTCATCACGACGATGGGGGCATTGATCGGTCTGGGCTATCCGGTCCACATCATGAGTTCGATGATTCCGATCTTCCTGATGCCGATCGCGGTCGTCGATTCGGTGCACATTCTCTCGGAGTTTTTCGACCGGTACACCAAGGGCAAGGGCCGGCGTCAGACGATGCTCGAGGTGATGGACAATCTGTTCATGCCGATGCTGTACACCTCGTTGACCTCGGCGGCCGGCTTTGCGTCACTGGCGCTGACGCCAATCCCGCCGGTCCAGGTCTTCGGGATTTTCGTCGCCTCGGGCATCATGGTGGCCTGGATCTGTACGGTGACGTTCGTTCCGGCTTATGTCATGTTCCTCAAAGATCGCTCCCTGGAGAACTTCGGCGCCGCCGCCGTACACGAGGAGAAGCAGACCTGGCTGACCCATGTGCTCCATGCCACAGGCCGGCTCACCTACACCGCCGCGAAGCCCATTCTGGTGGCGATCGTCATCGTCGCGGCGGTGGCGGTCTATGGCGTGGCCCGGATCCAAATCAACGACAACCCGATCAAGTGGTTCGCCCGAAGCCATCCGATTCGTGTGGCCGACGTCGAGTTGAACCGGCACTTCTCCGGGACCTACATGGCCTATCTGGTCCTCTCCGATGCGAGCGATCCCAACGTGAGCACCGAATACCTTCACGGTCTGCGCGATCGGCTTGTGAAAAAGGCCGAAGACCTGTCGCCCGATGTGCCCGCCGCGACGAGGGTGGTCGCCGAGGCGGAGAAGGCCCTCCTTGCCGAAGCGTCGACGGGCCTGACCAAGGTCGCTCTGCTCGACAAACTGAACAGCTACGCTCAGGAAAAGGAGGCCTCGGCGTCCGAGGAGGCCGCCGACGTCTGGTTCGAGTTGAGCGACTTCTTCGATCTCGAAAAGGAGCGTCTTAAGGTCTTCAAGCAGCCCGAGGCGCTTCGCTACATCGCGCAACTGGAGGAATACCTGGAGGAAACGGGGCTGGTCGGCAAGACCAACTCGATCGCGGGCATCGTCAAGAAGGTGCACCAGGAGCTGATCGACGGCAAGCCCGAGAACTACAGGATTCCCGACTCCGGCGCCGCGGTAGCCGAATGCCTCATCCAGTTCCAGAGCAGCCATACGCCCGACGATCTGTGGCATTTCGTCACGAACGACCATGACAGGGCCAACCTCTGGCTTCAGCTCAAGAGCGGTGACAACAAGGACATGGAGCAGGTCGTCCAGGCGGTGGAGGAGTTTTTCGCCGAGACGACGGCGCCGATGCCGTTCGAACACCAGTGGGCCGGACTGACCTATATCAACATCATCTGGCAGAACAAGATGGTCTGGGGCATGCTCCAATCGCTGCTGGGCAGCTTCATCATCGTGTTCATCATGATGGCGATCCTGTTCCGTTCGCCCCTGTGGGGTTTGATCTGCATGATCCCGCTGTCGATCACCATCGCGGTCATCTACGGGATTATCGGCCTGGTCGGCAAAGACTACGATATGCCGGTCGCGGTGCTCAGCGCGCTGACACTGGGCATGGCGGTCGATTTCGCGATCCACTTCCTTGAACGGGCGCGGTCGACGTACGCCCTGACCGGTTCATGGAAGGCCAGTGTCGCCGAGATGTTTGGCGAGCCGGCCCGGGCGATCAGCCGCAATGTACTGGTGATTGCCATCGGTTTCCTGCCGCTGCTGGCGGCGCCGCTGGTTCCCTACAAGACGGTCGGTATCTTCCTCTGTGCGATCATGGCCCTGTCGGGCGCCGTGACCCTGCTGGTGTTGCCAGCCATCCTGACCGTGGCGGAGAATCGGCTGCTGCGACCTGCCAGGATGCCGCAGTCGGCCGGCTGCAATTGCGGCTTCTGCATGATCGTCTCTGTGGCGGCCGTTGTGTTGGTGGCGTTGAACCTGCACCAGAACTGGAATATGAGCCTGGGCTACCTGGCCGTATTCGGGCTTGTTGTCATCCCCTTGATGGCGCTGACCTGCGGGATCATGTCGCGCCGGCAGGCCTGTCGCGTGGCCCAGGCACGGCAGGACCAGCCAGGTCAGGCCGAAGAGAAGAGAGGTGATCTATGACGGTGGACACGATGCTCCGAGGCATTGCCGGCTTCTTCGTGATTGTCAGCGCCCTGCTGGCGCATTACCATTCGTCTTATTGGTTGTTGTTCACGGGTTTCGTCGGTTTGAACCTGTTTCAGTCCGCGTTCACCAACTGGTGCCCGATGATGACGTTCCTGCGGAAACTGGGTGTCAAAGGCTGATATTGACAAGACGGAGGTGTACCATGCTGCGAAAAGAAAGCTCGGCCGTACTGCTGGTATGTGCCGTTTTCAGTCTGACCGTTGCTGGTGTCGCCAGGGCCGCCGAGGGCGACGCACCCGACGTTCAGACGATCGTGACCAGAGCCAACATCGTTGCTTACTACCAGGGCGACGACGGCAAGGCCACGGTCAAGATGACCATCACCAGCAAGGCAGGTCAGACCCGCGAGCGGGAGTTCATCATCCTGCGCAAGGACGTTGTGGACGGCGGCGACCAGAATTACTTCGTGTACTTCCAGCGTCCGTCCGATGTGCGGCGGATGGTGTACATGGTCAAGAAGCATGTGGGCGAGGGCAAGGACGACGACCGCTGGCTGTATCTGCCGGCACTCGATCTGGTCAAGCGGGTGGCGGCCAGCGACAAGCGGACCAGCTTCGTCGGTTCCGACTTCGTCTATGAAGACGTTTCCGGTCGCGGCCTCGACCAGGACACGCACGAACTGATTGAGACGACCGATGCCATGTTCATCGTCAAGAACGTTCCGAAGAAACCCGAAGAGGTCGAATTCAGTTACTACACCGTGGCGATCGATCGCAAGACCTACGTCCCGACGAAGATGGATTTCTACGACAAGCAGGGCCAGCTCTATCGCGTCATCGAGTCGAAGGACGTCAAGGTGATCCAGGACCTTCCCACGGTGACCAGGTCGGTCGTCAAGGACCTCAAGACGGGTGGGCAAACGGAGATGGAATTTACGAACGTCCAGTACAACGTCGGTATCGGGGATATCTTTGAGGAACGGTACCTTCGCAGACCCCCCAGGGAGGCCATGAGATGATTGTGTTCCGGCGTATCGTCCCGATACACATCAGGACGGTGGTTCTGCTGGCGATGACCTGCTCGGCGATCGTTGTCGCACAGGACGAACAGGTGAAATCGGACCCGGTTCGGGAGTTCTTCGAGAGGTTTGACACCGAGTACCACGGGTTCTACGAGGCACGGGCGGGCTACCGGCTCCAGAACGATCCGGATGAGAAGGACATGTCGATCATGGAGGCGCGCTACCAGTTCGACCTGTTCCACATGCGCGACTGGGGCGATATCAAGGTCAAGGGCGACGTCTACGGCGACGGCGTTGAAGAGAAAGGTGTTTTCGACCTGCGCGAGGCGAATCTCTTCATGCGTCCGACGGACTCGATGGACGTCAAGCTGGGTCGCCAGGTTCTGACCTGGGGGACGGGCGACTTGATCTTCATCAACGATCTGTTCCCCAAGGATTGGCAGTCGTTCTTCATCGGTCGCGACACGGAGTACCTCAAGGCCCCGTCAGATGCGGTGAAGGTCAGTCTCTTCATGGACTGGGCCAACCTGGACGTTGCCTATACGCCGGAGTTCGACTCCGACCGCTTCATCAGCGGGGAGCGTTTGTCTTACTGGAATCCCGTGCTGGGTGACCGGGCCGGCGAGGACAACACCATGAGCGTCGAACGCCGCCGGGAGTTCCTCGAAGAGGACGAACTGGCTCTGCGTCTGTACCGCAACATCCGTAACTACGAACTGGCCCTCTACGGGTATTGGGGCTACTGGAAGAGCCCGGGCGGGTTCAATGAGGCAATGACCGCCGCGGTCTTTCCCGATCTGTACGTCTACGGCGCCAGCATTCGCGGTACGGTTGGCAAGGGCATCGGCAATGCCGAGATCGGCTACTATGATTCGGTCGACGACCGCGACGGCGATGATTTCCTCATCAACAATTCCGAGATGCGGTACCTTGTGGGCTACACGCAGGAAATCGCGAGGGATTTCACCGCGGGCGTTCAGTACTACGTCGAGCAGATGCTCGATTACGACGACTACGAGAACAACCAGCCCGCCGGTATGCCCAAACGCGATGAGTTTCGCCACCTCACAACGTTGCGTCTGACCAAGCTGCTGATGAACCAGAACCTGAGTCTATCGCTGTTCACGTATTACTCGCCGTCCGATGAGGACGTCTATATGCGGCCGATCGCCAACTACAAGGCCAGCGACCATCTGGCCGTCGAGATCGGCGGGAATGTGTTTTTCGGCGACGAGACCCACACCTTCTTCAACCAGTTTCACAACAACACCAACGCCTATCTTGCCGTTCGCTACAGCTTCTGATCCCCGGCCTGCCATGCATCCGCCGGCGAATCCAACGGTCTCGACGCGTTACGGGAGGATCGACCACATGCCGCTTGCTTTGCCGGTTCGGCTCGGATAGCATGGTGGCCCCATGAACAGGCGGAATAGACAGTCCGATTCTCGGTGCGAACGGCCGGGGTTTGTTCGCAGGCTCTACGGTCTGCTCGCACCGCGCGCGTGGAGCGTCATCGTCTTCGCGGCGTTGTTCTGCAGCCTGGCGGTGAAGTTCTATCATGCGCTTCGCTACGGGCCGCTGCGCGAATACCCCAGTTGGATCCTGACCGATATCGCGGTGCTGCTGAGCCTCGAAGTGGTCCTGGCCCTGATTTGTTACCGCTGGCCCCGCAGGGCGGTCTGGCGCGGCGCCATGATTGTCGCGGCGATCGCCTGTGCCTGGTCGGTGATCAACGCGGGCTGGCTGATCCGCACGGGGACCCAGATCCTGCCCATGCAGATGTTGTCACTGATTCGTGATCCGATCAACATCGGCAGGCTCATCGGTCGGAACCTGATTCGCATGCCCGGCTCGGCCGTCGCGCTGCTGTTGCCCAGCGCGGTGGCTCTGGCCTTCTTCTTCTCTGTCTTGGCGCGACCGGTGCCCCCCGGCTACGATCCCAAGGCATTCCGTACGAAGATCGGCTTCTCTCTCGTGGCGATCATCGTGGCAATCATCGGCACGGCGGCCGCCTCGCGTCTCGGCTCGGCGCAGATCACGGCGGTCGGACTGCGGTTCAACTGTCATGCGCGCGCTGTCTTGTCGTTCGTTCTGCCCGAATATCGGCATCTGGTCCAGGACGATTTCAGCAACGCCACGCGCCGGATCCCGCTGGCCGGCGAGGTTCCTGTGTCGCTCAAGCCGCATAGAACCAATCACAACGTCGTGATCGTCGTCCTCGAAGGGATCCAGTATCGGGCCACCTCCCTGGCGGCCAATCTGGTCGAAAGCGACGGCGAACGGTGCGATCCTACCCCCTATTTGGCAACGCTGGCGTCTCAGGGCGTGTCGTTCACGAATGCGCGCTCGGTGGTGACGCACACGACCAAGGCGTTGTTTGCCTTGCTGGCGGGCCGACGTCCGGGTGCGTGTCAGGATATCGGAGAGACTGTCCCTGTGTCGGAGTCCTATGCCAGCCTGGCGACCATCCTCGAAAGGGGGATGGGGTTTCGGACGGCCTTTTTCCAGTCGGCGACCGGTACGTTCGAGTCCCGGCCCGGACTGGTGCACAATCTGGGGTATCAGAAGTTCTTTGCCCGGGAGGACCTGAACGATCCGAACGCTCATGTGGGCTACCTGGGCGCCGACGAGTTCGCTCTGCTCGAACCGATGTGCGATTGGATCGAATCCGACGATACGCCATTCCTGCTGACGGTCATGTGCTCGGTGACACACGATCCCTATGAGGTGCCGGCCTGGTATGGCGCGCCGGCCGCAACGCCCGTCGAGGGCTACAGACAGACGATCGCCTATACCGATCGCTTTCTTCAGGCGTTGGACATCGAGCTGGCCCGTCTCGGGGTCGCCGAGAACACGATCTTCTGTGTGGTTGGCGATCACGGCGAGGCATTCAGCGAGCATCGGATTCAGGGCCACGACCGAGTGGCATACGACGAGGTGTTGCGCATCGTCATGTGTATCCGGGCGCCCCTCCTGGTCGAAGCGGGCCGGCGGGTCACGTACCCGGTGAGTTCCGTCGATCTGGCCCCTACGATTCTGAGTCTTCTCGGATTCCACGTCGATCCGCTGGGTTTTGACGGCGACAACGCCCTCAGGCCGCTGCCGCGGGATCGCAAGGTCTACTTCGCCGGCTGGATGCAACAGGGGCCCTCCGGGTTCATTCAGGATGGGAACAAGTTCGTATACAATCCCGAGCACGGCAGGGTCTCGCACTTTCGCCTGAAGACCGATCCGCTGGAGCTGATGCGGTTCGAACTGCCCGAGTACGTTGCCAAGGAGATGACCGAGGACATTGTCCAGTGGCGCAAAGACACGATCTTTCGCATCGACCAGGAGCGGACGGGGCAGATGACGCTCTTTGATTCCTGGCTGTGCCGATGGAACGGTCGGATTTCCAGCGTCAGATACGTCAAATCGCCCCCATAGGGCAATCCTGTCGCGAAAGCGTATTGCCATCCGGCCGAAGGCAAAAAATAGGCTATGTAGGAAAAATAGGTCATTGCCTTTTCGGGAGGGATGCGTTACGGTGTGCCTTGTGGGTCGTGGGAGGTTGCCTGCGACCGTGCCGGGGCGGCAATGGCGCCCGGATGTGTACCATGGCAAGAACCGAGGTTGGGCCAAAAGCCCGTCGCGGTTTCCCAGAAGCTACGGAGTCGTTCCGGAGGAGGGCGACTCCGTCTTCCTTTTTATGGAGACCTGGGTGCGGTTCCGCTCCGGCTGCGATAAGGTTCCGCAAAGCACGATGAGACGGATCGTTTCGGTTTCGCGACGCACCGACATTCCAGCCTTCTATGGCGAGTGGTTCATGCGACGGGTTCGTGAGGGATTCGTCGGTGTGGTCAATCCCTTCGGCGGCCAGCGATATCGCGTGCCCCTGAGACGCGACGATGTGGACTGCCTCGTCTTCTGGTCGAAGGACTTCACGCCGTTCGTCGCGCATCTCGAAACCCTCGATCGACTCGGTTATCGATTCTACTTCAACTGCACCGTGACGGCGCTGCCGTCGGTCTTCGAGAGCGACGTGGACAGGCACGCGGCCCTGCGCACCTTGAAGCATCTTGCCGGACGCTACTCGCCTGGGCATATCAACTGGCGGTTCGATCCGATCATCCGGTCGAGCATCAGCGACGAGGCGTTCTATGTGCGTGCGTTCGAATCTCTTGCGAGCGAACTGGAAGGGCTCGTCGAGCGGTGCTATTTCAGCTTCGTCGCGTTCTACGGGAAGGTCCGACGCAACTTCCGGGATTTGGAGAGGGCCCAAGGCGTTCAGGTGGCCGAGCCGAGCGAGCCGGTGCGGATCGAGCTGGCCAACCGGCTTGCGGAGGTCGCCGCTCGGCACGGCATCGCGATGTACTCCTGCTGCGGCGATTACCTGGTTGGTGGCCGGATACAGAAAGCCCATTGCATCGACGGAGTTCTCATCGAGCGGCTGTTCGGCCCGAGCGAGACGCCGTACAAAGACAAAGGCACGAGGCCTCAGTGCGGCTGCACCGAAAGCGCCGACATCGGGACCTACAACACCTGCCCGCACGGCTGCGCGTACTGCTATGCCAACGCCAACAAGCTGACGGCCCGCCAGTCCTTCGACCAGCACGACCCCAGTTCCGCCTTCCTCGGCTACAGCAAGGCGCAGTCCGATGCCTGGTTGGTGGATCTGACGTGTGGATAAAGTCCCTCGCTACCTCGCGAGTTGGAGCACGAGCTGCTCCATGGCGACCTGGGTTTTGGCCTGGCCGGTTTTGACGGCGTGGTCGATGGCGGCCAGTTGTTCGAGGTACCTGCCCAACTGCTCCAGTGAGGTCTGTCGCAACTGGGCAAAGAAACGGTCCTTGTTGTTCCAGATCCGCAGCTTGCCGGCGACATCACCCGGTCCGGCGCCTTTCTGGAGCATGACCTTGGCGCTGAACATGCGTCGCAGGTGGTAGGCGAAGGCGCCGACGACGGTGTACTCGGCGCTCTTGTCCTCTTCGAACATGTTGCGCAGCCGCCGGATGGCCTGGAGCGGCTGGCCTGTGAGCATTGCCTCAATCACTTCGAACGCGCCGAAGATGCGATTGTGTCCAGCCAACGCCTCGACGTGCTTGCTCGTGATTGCCTTCTCGTCCCGCGCGAACAGGGCGAGCTTGTCGATCTCGTTGTAGAGCAGGGTCAGGTCTTCGCCGACCAGCTCGATCAGCATTTCGGCGGCGGGGCGGTCGAGCTTCATCTTGCTGGTCCGCTGAGCATACTCAATGAGATATCGGGGCAGCTCATGTCGCTTCGGCGGACTGACCTCGATCAGCGTCCCGACCTTCGGCAGCTTCTTGGCCAGTTTGGTCTGCTTGGGCCAACTGCCGACGGTCAGCACGAGGACACCGGTCGGGCAAGGCTTGTCGAAGTAGTTCTCCAGGGCCGGGCGGTTCTTCGAGATGAACTCGTCGGCGCTCTTGACGACGACGACCCGCCGGCCCGTCAGAAAGGGCGCCGTTCGCAACTCATCGAGGACGTCGGAGATCGGAATCTGGGCGCCTTCGGCCGAGAGGAGTCCCGTCATGCGGTTCTCCGGATCGACAAGACGATCGACCAGCTCCTGGCACCTGGCGTTAACCAGCGGCTCGTCCTTGCCCGTGATGACATAGATCTGTCCGCTCATGAACGGATCCTGCCGCTTGTAGTCACGTCGTAAGACGTTCTTCCGTCACGGCCTGATGCCCTTAGAAGCACACTACGAAGTACCCTCGCCTTCGCCTTCGTCCTCGAGGTCCTCGGCGGCGATCTTCTCGGCGGCGACCAGCTTATCGCCTTCCTTGAGGTTGATCAGCCGCACGCCCTGCGTGTTGCGGCCGATGGAGCGAATCTCGTCGAGGCCCGTGCGGATAATCATCCCGTTGGCGGTGATGAGCATCAGGTCGTCTTCACTTTGGACCGCCTTGAGCGCCACGACCTTGCCGTTGCGATCCGACGTCTTGATGTTCTTGAGCCCGAGCCCGCCGCGAGACTGCGCTTTGTAGTTCTCGATGCCCGTCCGCTTGCCGTAGCCGTTCTCGCAGACCGTGAACAGAGCGGATTTCTCTTCGACGATCACCATGCCGACAACCGTGTCGCCGCCCCGCAGGTTGATCCCGCGAACGCCGCGAGAGGCGCGGCCCATGGAACGGACCTCCTGCTCGTCGAAGCGGATCGTCATCCCGTCGCGCGTGCCCAGGATGATGTGGTCGGCGCCGGTGGTCTGGGCCACCCCGATCAGGGCGTCGTTCGGGTCCAGGTTGATCGCAATGACGCCGTTCGATCTCGGATTGCCGTAGGCGCTGAGTCGCGTCTTCTTCACGACGCCGTTCTGTGTGGCCATCACGAGCTGTCGCTCGGGACTGCCTTGCTCGTCCTCGAAACTGGTGACTGCAATGATCGAAGCGATCTGCTGGCTGCCGAGGTTCAGGAGGTTGGCGATACTGCGCCCCTTGCTCTGCCGGCTCATCGCAGGCACGTCGTAGACCCGCAGCCAGTAGCACTTGCCCCGGTTGGTGAACACCAGCAGATAGTCGTGCGTCGAGGCAATGAACAGGTGCTTGATGAAGTCGCCTTCCTTCGTGTCGGAGCCGATGATGCCGCGACCGCCTCGGCCCTGGCGGCGGTAGGTGTCGGTGGGCATCCGCTTGATGTAACCGATATGGCTGACGGTGACGATGACGTCCTCGTCGGCGATCAGGTCTTCGATGTCGAGCGTCTCGACGGCGCCGGCGATCTGCGTCCGTCGGCGGTCGCCGTACTTCTCCTTCATCTCGTGCAGATCTTCGCGGATGATGTCGAGCAGGACGTTCTCGTTGGACAGGATGGCCTCGTAGCCTTCGATCTGCTCGACGAGTCCGGCGTATTCCTTGGCCAGCTTCTCGATTTCCAGGCCGGTCAGGCGCTGCAACTGCATCGTCAGGATGGCATCCGCCTGTGGGCCGGTGAGGAAGTGGTCGCCCTGGCTCTTGGCCTTGACGAACTCGGCCGGCAGCAGCTTGTGCAGCGTCGCCACCTCGGCCAGCCGCAGCGGCTTGTTCATCAGGTTCAGCTTGGCCGTCGGCGCATCAGGCGACTTCTTGATGATGTCGATGATCTCGTCGATGTCCGTCACCGCCAGGATCAGGCCTTCGAGGATGTGGGCCCGATTGCGGCACCGTCTCAGAAGGAATCGGCTCCGCCGACGAATGACCGTTTTGCGGTGGTCGATGAAACACTGGAGCATCTCCCGGATGTTCAGCGTCTCGGGCTGATTGTTGACCAGGGCGATGTTGGCGATGGCAAAAGTCGTCTGTAACGAGGTGTAGCGGAACAGTTTGTTCAGCACGATCTCGGGATCGGCGTCCTTCTTCAGCTCGACGACGATGCGCAGCCCGTGACGGTCGGACTCGTCGCGGACGTCGGAGATCTCCGGGATGGTCCCGGCGTGAACACACTCGGCAATCTTCGATACGATCGATGTCTTGACGACGGTGTAGGGGATCTCGGTGACCACGATTCGTTGCCGGCCGCGCTTGTCGGTCTCGACCTCGGTCTTGGCACGCACCCTCAGGTGCCCCCGGCCGGTCGTATAGGCGTCGATAATCCCCTTCTTCCCGCAGATGATGCCCCCCGTGGGAAAGTCCGGACCCGGCAGGACCTTCATGATGTCCTTGAATCCGCACTTCGGATCGTTGACCACCAGGAGCAGCGCCTCGCAGATCTCTTTGACGTTGTGCGGGGGGATGTTCGTCGCCATGCCGACGGCGATCCCGGTCGAGCCGTTGACCAGAAGGTTCGGGAACTTCGATGGCAGCACCACCGGCTCCATCCGCGTCTCGTCGTAGTTCGGGTTGAAATCCACCGTCTCGTAGTTGAGGTCCTGGAGCATCTCCATGGCGGGCGCCGCCATGCGGGCCTCGGTATATCGCATGGCCGCCGGGGGGTCGGCGTCGATGCTGCCGAAGTTGCCCTGCGGATCGACCAGCGTGTACCGCATATTCCAGTCCTGGCCCAGGCGAACGAGTGTCCCATAGGTGGCCTGGTCGCCGTGCGGATGGTAGTTTCCGCTCGTGTCGCCGACGATCTTGGCGCACTTTCGGTGGGTGCTTCGCGGCCCCAGGTTCAGATCGTTCATCGCCACGAGGATGCGCCGCTGGGAGGGTTTCAGGCCGTCCCGGGCGTCGGGCAGGGCCCGCGCGACGATCACGCTCATGGCATAGTTCAGATACGAATTCTTGAGCTCGTCAAGAATCGGCATATCTTCAAAGCGTTCCTGGGGCTGTTCCACGTCCTTCGTCATATCTTCGATCTCAATCTGTCCGGATTCGGGTCAGGCGGAAGCTGCCTTGAAGGGGTGTGCATGGCACGCCCCGCAACTGTGGCCTGAATTCTGTTCAAAAAAAGGTGTGACGCGACTGCACAAGTACCGGTCACCGTCCTTAGCCAGGGTTCCGAGAAACAAGCACCATACCACCGAAAGGGGCGTTCGTCAAGAACTGGCGTGCGGGAGAACCCCGATTTTCGGCCGGATATGCTGCGAAAGGCCCAGCCCCCGCGTCTATGCCTGGGCCATCGTCCGCAGGGCGATCTCGGCGATCAAACGATCGTAATCCGGGGCCGTTCTGAGAACCTGCGGCATGTCCGGCACCCGCATGATTCGTGCGATGTCGGCCAGGGCCTGAAGATGCCTGGCCGGGTCCTGTCCGACCGGATCGAGCAGGATGATGAGGATATGGGGCCGGCCCGAGGCGAGGGGCACATCCAACGGGTGTTTCGAGACCCCCAGGAAGACCACCGACCCGGAGACGTTCGGCACGTGTGTGTGGAGCAGGACCACATCCCGGGTCAGTTCCACCGGTTCCTCCTGGCTGATGGTTTGCAGCAGATCGGCGACCCTGAGGACATCAGCCGATTCGCTGTCGAAGTGGCGGCTCAGCAGCTCCGGCAAGGCCTCCTCGACGGTCCTGACGTCCATCTGCAGCATCGTCCGGTCTCGGGTGAAGGTCGAGAAGATGTAGGCCGAATCGAGGATCTTCTCGGCCGCCTGCTGGCTGTCCCACCTTTGTGTGGGCGGTATGACGACGGAAAACGTCGTCGTGGGGAACTGCGAAGCCAGACGGCCAGGCAGGCGGTCGAGGATGGGCTGCCACGCGACCTCCCCCTTTCGTGCGCCCATGAGGACAAGCCAGTCGTTGGCCTCGATCCGGTCGGTAATGCTCTGTTGCACCGCCTTCCACTCGTCGAGTGCTTCGACGGATGTGGAAACGGAGGGGGGCGTCTTCGTGATGAAGGTTTCCGCCGCGGCTTTCGTCTGGGCTGAGCAGAGGGCCAACAGGGTTGTCCCGGCTTGGCTGGCCAGGGTCTTGACCGCCGTGATGACCGCTTCGAAGCCGGGCTGACGTTCAGCGAAGGGCGGTAGAACCAGTACGATCCGTCCGGCCGTGCTGACAGGTTCGCAGAAGCGATTGACCATGACGAATTGCAGGCTCTGTTCGACCACGGCGTCGATGATGCGGCCGAACGTTCGGGTCTTCGAACCGACGCGTCCATCCCACCCCAGCAGGATCATGGAGATCCGATTGTCTCGAACGGTCCGCAGGACGCCCGATGTAACGCTGACGTCCACGCTGGTCAGCGGAGTCACCGGGACGCCGGCCGCCATCGCTCGGACGACCGTGTGCGCGAGAATCTTCTCGGCCGCCGCCACCTGCTGCTCCGAATCACTGCCCTCCTGGGCCACACGAACGGGGTACACTGGCTCGTGGGAACCCTTCTCGCGAAGCAGCAGGGCGACGTCGAGCAGTTCTCTGGCCCCTTCGCGGCCCTCCAGCGGGATCATGATTCTGTGCGGTGCCGTCGACGCGTCGAAGGCCGCCTGTTCCTCATGCAGGGCCACTGCTCTTCCCGCTCGTTCCGTGACGACCGAACCGACCAGGCAGGTCACGGCGATCATCATGATGGTCCCTGTGATCACCGCCTCGGAGAACAATCCGATGTCGTAGCCGACCATCACAGCCGCCAGAGTGGCGGCGGCCTGATTGACGCTGAGCCCGAAGATCAGCCGGCCTTCGTCCCGGCGGTACCGCAACACCAACCGGCTGCCCCAAGCGGCGCCGAATTTGGCCAGGATGGCGACGATGGTCATACTGATGGCAATGATCCATGCTCCCGACCCGGTCCACAACAGGCTTAGATCGACCAGCATACCCACCGACAGCAGGAAGAATGGAATGAAGATGACTTCACCCGTGAAGTGGATCCGGGTCATCAGAAGGCTCTTCTCAGGGATCAGTGCGTTCAGGGCGATCCCGGCCAGGAAGGCGCCGATGATCGGCTCGAGCCCGGCAACGTGGGCCAGAAACGAGCTCAGAAGAGCGACGGCCAGAACGAAGACAAACTCGCTGTTCTCATCGACGGCGATGTGGCGAAAAAACCACCGGCCGAGCAGGGGAATGAGGGCCAATACGGCCGCGACGTATAGAGCCATCAGCGAGAGCAGCCGAACCCAGAACCCGACGCTTGGGTCGCCCCGCGTGGTGCTGGCGATGACCGATAGCAGCAGCAGGGCCAGCGTATCGGTGATGATCGTTCCGCCGATCACGGCCGTGACGGACCGCGATTTGGTCAGGCCGAGCTTGCCCACCGCCGGAAACGTCACCAGTGTGTGGGAGCTGAACATACTGGCCAGGAGAATGGCCGATGGCATGGCCATGCCGAGGAGCCAGATACCCATCGGGATGCCCATTGCCAGAGGGACGATGAACGTCAGCAGTCCAAAGACAATGGTATGGCTTCTGTTCCTCCGGACCTGGTGCAGGTCGATCTCCAGTCCTGCCAGGAACATGATGTACAGCAGGCCGACCGTGCCGAGCAACTGTACCGTCTGGTCGCGGGCGAGGATTCCGGCGCCGTGAGGCCCGATCGCGGTTCCGGCGGCGATCAGACCGACGATTTCGGGAAGCCGCAGCTTCCGTGCGAACAGCGGCACCACCAGAATCAGCGTCATGACGCTGCCAAAAATCAGCACGGGGTCGGAAAACGGTAGCATCTACAATCCTCACTCGAATCCGTGGCGACGGTCCTTATCGTCGCGCGATCATAGTAGATCGATTTCGGCCCCACAAGCGGCAATCGTCCCGTCGGTCCCACCCGGCCGGACCCATCGGCAAAAAGAGCGAGAATCTCCCTGCCGTTTTTGCTTTGGTCGGAAGCTGAGCTATACTTTGGGTGTAAGGGGTAGCAAAAGCCTGAGATCGAGGAAACTCGCTCCTAATACTCCTTCCTTCTTTTCCAGGGGGGGCGGCAGACCGGGTGTCAATGCCAAGGGGGGTCGCTGTCTCCCTCTTTTTCTGCGCGCACACCGGCAAGAAAATCAATCCACCGTCAGGTTTTCTCATCCACATTGGCCTCTCGCCGGCCCGAACGTGTATCGAAAAGCCCACCTGGGGCCACTGCACCTGGGCGACCGGCACTAACCCCGACCAGGGCAGGATGGAGGGCCTGTTCACATGGGCCGATGACACCTGCCCGCACTTCGTCATGCGAAGACAATCCCTGTTGCGTCGATAGCGATTCGACACCCACAACGTGGTCATGTGACGAGGATCTTTCTGCCGGTGCGCGCCACCGTTTCTGCGCCCACGGGGTCGACTCGGGATACGCCGGCCTCGGGCTCGCTGCGTCTTGCCAGGTCAGGCGGAGCAAGCGGATTGACCTGGAAACAGCAAATTCCTATAATGTGGGGATGCGAGTTGCAGAAAGGGACGTTTTGGGGCGATGGGGGCAGCGCGTTGGCCGCCCGACGCCTGGTCGTGCCCTGTGTGCGCGGAGCGGGAGCCATGCGGGGCGGATCAGTCTGCGCGCGATTGCCTCTTTTTCGCTGATCCTGGTGGGGCTCCTTGGCTCGACCGTCGCTGCGGGGATCTCCGCCCACGTCTTCCTGGCCGATGAGGCGACACCGTTGGCCCTGGCCGATCCCAACGTGCCAAACATATATCGCGACGTCATGGTGGGGACCCGGCTCGTCATTGCCGTAACGTCCGATATGGCATCAGGTTGGGGTGGTGCGCTGTGGCTTTCGCGGGCGAACCTGGACACGGGGATCGTCTCGGCGAGGGGCGACAATCCGGCTTACCCCTTCTTCAGCTACGAAGGATCGTGCCTTCCGGCGGCCGGCACAAACGCCCTGGTCACGGCCGCGGCGGATGCGAGCGGATTGTCATTTCACCTGCTTTCGTCCTGGGATGCGGTTCCCGGCCCGTGGTTCATTCTGGATTACCAGGCCAAGGCCGTTGGAGAATGCAGCGTCGGATTGTACGGCTATGCGGCGAGCACCGATGTCGTGACCGAGCCGAATCCTGATGATCCTGGCGATCCCCCGCCATTCGAGGCGGTTCTAATTCAAGTCCTTTCTTTTCAACATGTTGTGTCTCGTGACTGCAACGCCGACACCCTTGTCAACTTCGCCGATTTCGCCGTGTTGGCCGGCCGCTGGCGACAGACGTTCGTTTCAGATCCGAACGAGACGATGGCAGTCGATCTGAATGGCGACGATCGAATCGACGTTTGCGACTTGGTGCTCTTCAGCGATTACTGGCTCGAACGGACGGACGTCATGCCGTAGTCCGTGCTTCCGCCTCACCCGATCTGTGGAAGATGCGTGCCGACACGTCTTTTTTTTGCATTTTCAGGAATTCCATCCACATCTATGGGGTCAGGTGCGCCTAAAAAGGGGCGGTCTTTGGTTGACATCGTCGCCGGGCCCGCTTTCGCCGAGCCGCATGTGCCTGGCGGCCAAAACACTCTTCGACAAGGAGGTAAGCTATGAAGGTAAGCAAAGCAGCAGCGGTCGCGTTGCTGGCCGTGTGCATTGTCGCTCCGGCCAGCGCGCAGAGAGCCATGGACAGGGCCGAGGTGCTCGAGATCATCGAGAAGCTCACGAGCGCGGGCCGAGAGACCTGGATTCCAGCCGGCACTATCGAAGCCAAACACCAGCAGTACAGAGCCGCCAGGATTACCGATGGTTCGGCGATCTCCGAGAGGATCGAGCAGGAGATTCGCGAGTATCAGAGCAAAACCGACAAGTCAGAGCGGACGGCTGAACTGCAGAAGATGTACCTGGACGCGATCCCGTTCAACGTGCGTTACGAGCTGGCCAACGAGTCGAGCATGACCTCGTCGGTTGTGCTAAGATACGATGGCACAAGGTTTTACTGGGAGGTCGCGATCTCGTCGCGAAGCGACTCCGTTACGCCGTCGGCCGATCTGGTGGGCAACTGCATGGTCAACTTCTTCAGCAGGACTTGGAACGATCGCCGAGTCTTCGCATGGGACGGGCAGAAGTACACGATCTATTCGGTTTCGGCCGGCGGTGCCATCGTGGATACGAGCGACCGGTTGCCCCGGGCGGTAAGCGGGCCGTTGACAGCGGGCGTCATTCCCTGGGGCCGGGGCCTGCTGTCGTATACGAACCTGGTCGCCGCGAAGGTCTCGGCCACCGAGATTGCTCGCGACGGGACCACTCAGATCGAGCTGACTGTCGAGCCTGCCGGCAGTTCGGAGATGACGTTCTTGCTGGACCCTGCGAAGGATCTGGCGGCAGCCGCTTATACGTTGCCCGGGGGCAACAACACGGTGATGTCCACCTATTGCTCGGGATACCGCCGTGTAGGGGGCCTCTGGGTGCCCACCACGGTCCTTATCGAACAGTACGATGCCTTCACGAATCGGTTGCTGCGCTCGGATCGATGGGATTACAGTGCGGTTGACACAGGCGTTCCGGGCGCCGAGAGGTTTAGCGTGGCATTCGGCGCCAATACGTCAATTGAGTATTACTCGGCGATGTCCGCCAGGGCCCTGGTGTATCATCATTCCAATGCGGTCGATATGGATCTGCTGCTGGCCGAGCGGCTGGCCTATGTGGCCGAGCAGGGCAAGCGGTCCTGGAACTGCGCCACCGCTTCGCTGCAGTACGCCGCAACGCAGTTGGGCACGGTCGCACCCGCGGCGAGGTTGACACAGGTCATTGGGGCGGATGGACGAACGACGATGCACGACCTGAAACGAGGCGCCCAGAGTCTCGGTCTGCATTGCCGTGTTGTGCAGACGAATCTCGCTACCCTGGAGGCCTTGTCCGGTTGCCAGGCGATTCTGCATCTGCCGGGACAGGAGCATTTCGTGGTGCTCGATCGCGTCGACGATCGCTATGCCTGGATCGTTGACCTGGCCAACGACAGATTCTACTGTCGCAAGGACAAAGGCTTCATGGCGATGGACTGGTCGGAGGGGGTCGCTTTGCTGCTGTCCAGTGAGCCTATCGAAGGGCCGTTCACGGACGTGCCCGAGAGCGCTCTTCGTCGTATCGCCGGCGGCGACGGCTGGAGCTGCACGCTGTTGTTGCAGGATGAATGGATCATCTTCTGTACCGATACCCCCGACGGGTGGGGCTGCTTCGGCTACTTCCAATGGTATTTCGAACGCTGGGGTTGCGAGCCCGCTCCCGACGGGACCTGTGTGACCGATCTGTACGCCCGAATGGCCGGATCGGACTGCTACTGGGACCCGCTTGCCATACGATGTCGGGTGACCGGCGTATGGGACTGGTACGCCATGAGTGCATGCCGTTAAGCGGGATGAGCCGGAAGCCAGTGTTTGGTGTATTCGTGGGGCTGGGGACGGATGACGCCCGATGGCACCACCGCGAACACCGATTGACGCAGAGGCGGCTGAGCCTACAATGCGGACCATGAGACTCAGAGGTTTCACGCTCGTCGAGCTGATCGTTGTGATTGCTGTTATCACATTGCTGTCGGCGATGCTGCTCCCGGCGCTGCACAGCGCGCGCGAACAGGCCAGAGCGATGGTCTGCCAGGCCCATATTCGTGACCTGGCGATCCAGTTCCATCAATATGAAGCGGAGCACCAGACGTTGCCCTATGGTATATGGGCGATGCGTTCGAGTCCGCCGAGCGGCTACCTCGGCGATGCGAGTTACGATCTGCCGGGTTGGTACTGGCCGGACTTCATCGGCGCCGTTCGCCACCCGTCCTCGCGCGACAGGAAGATACTGGAGTGTCCTTCACGGCGTATTGAAACACCGGGGTTGTCGCGGAGCGTCCTCTACGGCAACTACGGCGTCAACCGGTCCTTGTGTCGAAGCGCCGCCGACAGGAGTCCCTACAAGCGGGAGTTTCCGGGGCCCCCGTTGTCCACGAGCACGATCCGTCATCCGGGAGCGACGGTCCTGCTCGTGGACAGCGGCTATGCCCTCGTCTGCTGGTGGGATGCGATGCTCCAGCCTCCCCATCGCTACTTGGGCCCCTTGGCGCTGGGGACGGCGTACATCCCCGGCCTTGCGATCAACAAAGAGAAGGAACTGCTGTCCGGACAGATCGATGACGCCATCGGTGGCCGGCACCCGAACAAGACCGTCAACGTCGGATTCGCCGATGGGCACGTCGATCGCATGAAGGCGGAAGCCCTATGCGTGGAAATGGTGAGCGAATCAGACGAGCCGATATACCACAATCGGACGCCTCTGTGGGAGCCGCGATAGAATCGGCCTACTTCAGTCCCAGCCGTGTCCGCCGATACGCCTCGATCTCGTCGTCTGGCGGGTACTCATACAGGCTCGTTTGCACGTGCCAGTCGTTCATGGCGGGGACCCATGAGAACAACTCATGTCGCTGGGGCAGTCTCGTGATGGGATCGACGTAGATCCTCAGCTTTCCCGGCAGCGGGGCCCGGAGGTCGGAGGAACGATCCCAGGTCAGTTCATATACATCGAGCCGGGCATGTGTCGGCCCGGAGGACGCCGGCCGGCGCGTCAGCTCCGCATCCAGCGGCGCATCATTGAGCAGCGAGGATTCGAGGATGCGACGCACGAAGCGTTCCACCGCTTCGGTCTCAGATCGGTTCAGATTGATATGCTCGACGGCCTCGGAACCCGCTCGGACGACCGTCGCGCGACGGTTCGCCAAGTCGTAGATCCGGCTCTCCGATCCCACCTCCGAGATAACCACGCCCCTGTCGCGGGAAATCCACGTCCGGCGGAATGGCTCGCTCTGATCCTCGCGAAACACGGAGATGCGCACCGTCTTGACCCTGCCGAGCATCTGATCGACCTGGCGGATGCTCAGGCCCGATGCCGAGGGCACGCTGACAACGAACAGGACCGTCAGGGGAATCATCGCCGCCACGAGAAAGGCGGCGCTGACCAAAGGCCTGACGGTCGGTCCGCCCAGCCGATGCATCAGACGGCCGGCAATTCCCCGGCGATGTCGTTCGGTCTGCACACGGATCGGGTAGGTTGCATGTGAGTTCGGCGCGGGGTACTGCAACGTCGTTCCACCCAGGCCGTTTGTCGTATACACGGTGACCACGTCGGAATCGGCACGCTCGGCGATTTGAAAGACGGTGCGATGGATCTGCTGCATCCTTTCGAGACACTGGGGACAGGAGCGAACGTGTTCACGGAGGTCGCGTTGTGCGGCCGTCTGAAAGAACGCCGGCTGTAGCCCATAGGGGACAGCACAATCGAACAGTTCCGCCGGGGAGATGTCTTCGCAATGGAGCGGTCCGGCCTGCGCGGTTTCGCACCCAAGACGCGCCAGACGAATCTGGCGGCGTTCGTATACCTCCCGACGGCAACGCGAGCAGACGCACAAATGGCCGAGGACGCATGACGTCATATCCTCGAAGCGCGCAGACGCGGCGGCATCCATCTGGGACTCTGTCAGGCAGGCACAGAGTTCGTCGTTCAGGCCTCCCTGGTACAGGCGGCCCAGGCGAGCCAATTGCCCGGCGCCGAGCGACAGTTGCCTGAGCGAGTCGAGATCGTTCGAACACGAGGCGCACCGATCCACGTGAACGGTCACGGGAGTGGGAATTCGGATCCTCACGGATGGCGACAGAAGACGGCAAAGGAACGGTTTGACACGGGTGCAGGCCAGCGGCTCGTTGAGATGCTCGAAATGCGACTGCAACTCCGCAATGAGCTGCAAATCCGTCTCCGGCAACACCGATTCGCCCGGCTCGTCCAACTCGCAGAGGGCCTCTCGAAGTGTCTGGAGGCGCTGCCGGCACCAGGCACAACTGCCGATGTGAAGCCTTACGGACACTGGAACGGAAGGACCGCCAGGATTCTGGAGATAATCATGATAGTACACCTCCGCTTCGTGGCACAACTCGCTTCCATCGAATGTAACCATCCTCATCCCTCATTCAATCGCCAGGATTCTCCTCAACTGCTTCAATGCGGCGGTCAGATAGCGGCTCACCGTTCGCCTGTCCACACCCATGATGCGGGCAATCTCGGGAATGCTGCGATCATCCTGATACCTCAACTTGACAGCTTCCGCCTCCCTACTGCTCAACTGTCGGGTCAGGCATGCGAACGCCGCATTACTTTCTTCTTCGCCCATAAGGGCGTCCGCCGGTGCCTGTTTGTGGATGGAAATCCGAAATTCTTCTGCAAATTTCCGAAAATGTTTCCGTTGGCGTGCCTTTCGCCGACCTAAATCGATGACGTCGTTGGCAATCGCCTGATAGAGGTAGCTTCTGACGTTCTCGACGTCCTCGGGAATGGGGGCGTTCACCAGGGACAAGAAGAGCTGCTGGGCCAGTTCGTCTTCCTGAAACTCGCTGCCGGCCTGAAAACGGATAATGGTCCGGATGAACGCACCGTGTTCGCGAAACACGGTGGCGGCTGCGTTAACTGCTTTGCTGTCGTCTTGACCGAATCGTATCACTCTCGTGCTCCGGGACCATACGGCCGTGACGGGAACAAACGAACCTGAACCACGGCAGCTATTATAGCATATGGCTTGAGGACTGCAAGCCAAAGGCTCTGGTTGCCATCCAAAAGCCCCCGAGTCATTCCTGTCATGGTGGGGGCGGGCGACTGCTGCCGCGATATCCTTGGCCTTTACCATCGTCCACGCTCCTGCGACCGCGTGAGGGAAGATGTCCAAATTCGTTCCTGCCTTCACAAAAGAGCTTGACAAATCGACCCGATACTCGTAGGATACAGCGTCCGTGTATGAGCACGGGCAAGATCCTGGTGCATCCCTGTAAAGTTGGGATGGTTACGGGGTCGTGGTAAGAGCATGTATCTCCGGGTGTACTGGCTGCTCTTCAGTGCAAGAGCGGTTGGTCGCCTCGGGGCAAGCTCTCAAAGCCGCGATCCGCCGGAATGACCAAAGGGCCCCTGACGGTAGGAGCCCGACGTGTTGATCGGGAAAGGAAGAAGCTATGCCATCGGATCACCCCTCCGCGGCCGGACCGGCCACAGGCCCTCGCTGCAAAACTGGCGCTCAAATCGTTGTAGATGCACTACTTGCGCACGGTGTCGACACGGTCTTCGGCTACATCGGCGCCTCGGTACTGCCTCTTTTCGATCGTCTCTACGAGGCGCCCATTCGCTTCATCGTGCCCTGCCACGAGCAGGGGGGCTGCCACATGGCCGACGCCTACGCCCGTGCCAGTGGCAAGACGGGCGTTGTTATCGCCACCAGCGGTCCCGGCGCGTGCAATCTCGTTACGGGTCTGGCCACGGCGATGATGGACTCGGTCCCTCTGGTCGCCATCACGGGGCAGGTCCGCACCGACCTGATCGGCGGCGACGCCTTCCAGGAAGCCCCGATGGTGGGGATCACGCGTCCGGTCACGAAGCACAACTACATCGTCAAGCGTGTTGAAGACCTGGCCAGGACGCTCCACGAGGCCTTTCACATTGCCTCGACCGGCCGGCCCGGCCCGGTTCTGATCGATCTGCCGGTGGACCTGGAGTTCGCCACGTGCCAATCCGAAAGTTCCACTGGGATCTCTTTGCGTGGTTACAGCGTTCGTTCCAACGTCCATGCGGCCCAGATCGCCCGCGCGGCCGAGGAGATCAATTGCGCCCAGCGTCCCGTGTTGCTGGCCGGCGGGGGAATCGTCAGCAGCAACGCCACGGGTGAACTGCGTGAGATGGCGCGAAAGGCCCACCTGCCCGTCGCGATGACGCTGATGGGGCTGGGCAGCTACGACCAGACTCGGCCTGAGTCGCTGGATATGCTCGGCATGCACGGGACCGCCTACGCCAACTACGCCGTTCAGGAGTGCGATCTGCTGATCGCCGTCGGGGCCCGATTCGACGATCGCGTTACCGGCGACCTCAGGAGCTTTGCCCCCAAAGCCCGGGTGATTCACATCGACATCGATGCGGCCAGCATCGCCAAGAACGTTCGTGTGGACATCCCCATTGTGGGCGATGCCAAGACCGTTTTGGCGAAGTTGTCGCGTCGCGTCAGACGCCGTGAAAGGGCCGAGTGGTTCGCGCAGATCGCAGAGTGGAAGACGGCGTGCGCCCTCGGTTTTGACCGCGGCGCTATAGGGATCAAGCCGCAGTACGTCATCGAGGAGCTGTGCCGGCGGACGAACGGCGATGCCATCGTCACGACCGGCGTCGGTCAGCACCAGATGTGGGCCGCCCAGTTCTACAGGTTCCGACGGGGCCGGCAACTGATTACCTCGGGCGGGTTGGGCACGATGGGCTTCGGCCTGCCGGCCGCCATCGGTGCGCAATTGGCCCGGCCCGATGCGACGGTCATCGATATCGACGGCGACCACAGCTTCAACATGACGCTGTCGGAGCTTTCGACGGCTGTCCAGGCCGAGCTTCCGATCAAGATATGCATCCTCAACAACAGCACTATGGGTATGGTTCGCCAGTGGCAGGAACTGTTCTACGATCGGCGGTACGTCCATAGCCGCGTGAAGAACCCTGACTATGCCGCGTACGCGCGAGCGGTCGGCGCCGTCGGCGTCACCGTAGACGCCAAGGCCGATGTCGGGGCGGCAATCGATCGAATGCTCGCCGAGAAAAAGCCGTGTCTTGTTGATTTTCACGTCGAGGCCCATGAGAATGTCTGGCCAATGGTGCCGACGGGCAAAGGCCTCCACGAAATGGAAGGGCTGCGAATGCTCGAGAGTGCCATATAGACCTCAGGCGTCCGCCTGGAGCAGAGGTCCTGCAGGATCCACTGCCGAAGAGCTTACAATGCCGGAAGAGAAGGTCGCGGCGACGGAATACCCCGGCGTCGTGCCAATCACGAAAGGAGAACGCAATGCCATCGAATTCACATGATTCAGCCTCAGTTGCTGAGAGCCTGCCGGAGAGAACCGGCGCCCAGATTATCGTCGACACGCTCCTCGACCTCGGAGTCGAGGTCATGTTCGGCTACACCGGCGGGGTGGTCCTGCCGCTGTTCGACCGGCTTTACGACGCCCCGATCCGATTCATCGTCCCGCGCCACGAGCAGGGGGGCTGCCACATGGCCGATGCTTATGCCCGCGCCAGCGGCAAGGTGGGCGTGGTCCTGGCCACCAGCGGGCCCGGCGCGTGCAATCTGGTCACCGGCCTGGCCACGGCGATGATGGATTCGATCCCGATGGTTGCGCTCACCGGGCAGGTCCGCACCGAACTGATCGGCAACGACGCCTTCCAGGAGGCCGACACCACGGGGATCACCCGGCCGATCACCAAGCACAACAGCATCGTCAAGGACGTCAGAGATCTCGAACGGACGGTTCGTGAGGCGTTCTATATCGCCTCGACAGGCCGGCCCGGGCCCGTTCTGATCGATTTGCCCGTCGACGTCGAGGTCAGCAAGTATGCGGGCGGCGGCAAGGTGGAGACGAACCTCCGGGGATACAAGGTCCGGCCCAAGGGACATGCCCGGCAGATCTCGACCGCGGCCGAGGCGATCAACAAATCGGAGCGGCCGGTCCTGTACGTTGGGGGCGGCGTCATCATCGCCAATGCGGCCGAGGAGTTGCGTGCTCTGGCCGAGAAGGCGCATCTGCCCGTGACGATGACGCTTCTCGGATTGGGAAGCATCGACCAGAGGCATCCGGAGTCGCTGGACATGCTCGGCATGCACGGCTCGGCCTACGCCAATTATGCGGTCCAGGAATCCGATCTGCTGATTGCGGTCGGAGCCCGGTTTGACGACCGCGTCACGGGCAAGCTCAGCACGTTTGCGCCGAACGCCAAGATCGTCCACATCGACATCGATCCGGCCAGCATCTCCAAGAACGTTCACGTCGACATCCCCGTCGTCGGCGACGCCCGGCACATCCTGGCGGAACTGACCAAAGAGGTTGAGTATCGGCCACGAGAGGCGTGGTTCGCCCGGATCGCCGAGTGGAAGAAGAAATTCCCGTTCAAGTATGACGGCAATGCCGGCCGGATCAAGCCGCAGTACGTGATCGAGGAAGTGTGCCGCCAGACGAACAGCGATGCCATCGTCGCGACGGGCGTCGGTCAGCACCAGATGTGGGCGGCGCAGTTCTACCGGTTCACCAAGCCTCGCCAGTTCATCACCTCCGGCGGGCTCGGCACGATGGGCTTCGGTCTGCCGGCGGCCATCGGCGCCCAGATCGCCAAGCCGGACGCCACCGTCATCGATATCGACGGCGACCACAGCTTTAACATGACTCTGACCGAACTGGCGACAGCGGTCCAATACGAGTTGCCGATCAAAGTCTGCCTGATGAACAACGGTTACATGGGCATGGTCCGCCAGTGGCAGGAATTGTTCTACGGCCGACGCTATGCGTGCAGCTATCTGAAGAATCCCGACTATGCCGCCGTCGCCCGCGCCATGGGCGCCGCAGGGATCACCGTCGACAAGAAGGAAGACGTGCCCAAGGTCATCGAGCAGATGCTCGCCGAGACGAGACCTTGCGTGGTGGACTTCCACGTCGAGGCTGAAGAAAACGTCTGGCCGATGGTCCCGGCGGGCAAGAGCCTCAACGAAATGGACGGCCTGGACATCCTGGAACGACTCATCTAACCGACTGCATAGAAAGCGGGGTTTGCCATGAAACATATTATCAGTGCTCTCGTTGAGAACAAACCGGGCGTTCTGGCCCACGTCGCGGGGATGTTCGCCGCACGCGCCTTCAATATCGATTCGCTGGTCGTCGGACGCACCGAAGACCCCGACCTCAGCCGGATGACGATCGTCGTCGTCGGCGATGACAGGGTCCTCGAACAGGTGCGAAAGCAACTGGCCAAGATCGTCCCGGTCGTCAAGGTCCAGGACTTCGCCGGCCAGCCCGTGGTCGCCCGCGATCTCATGTTGATCGGCGTCTCGGCGCCGCCGGAGAAGCGTCCGGAGATCTTCGCATTGATCGAGATGTTCCGAGGTCGGGTCGTCGATATCGGCCTCAAGTCCATCATGGTCGAGGTCAGCGGGCCGGAGACCAAGATCGACGCGTTCATCAACGTCTGCAAGCCCTACGGCATCAAGAGCGTCGCCCGAACCGGCACCATCGCCATGCCGCGCCAGGGCAAAGGGGACATGTAGAACGTCGCGCGATCGGTGCAGGCCTCGATGTCGTGACGGGCAATGGTGTTGGAGCATTTGGGAGATTGTATGAAAATGTCGCGCGCATTCCACAGCATGGTTGTTCTGGTCGTCATATCGCTTGTCAGTTCCTGCGCTTGTCTCAGAACACAGAAAGACTCGACCGAAGGCAAGCGCGTTGCCTTGTTCGACGGCGGGACGCTGGAGGGCTGGACGGTCCTCAAGTGCGAGGCGACCGTCGACGACGGAGAGATCCTCCTCGTCGACGGCAACGGGCTCGTGCAGACACAGAAGCGGTACGGTGACTTCGTTCTTGAGTTCGAGTGGAAGGCCCTTCGTCAGGACAGATGGGACAGTGGGGTCTATTTCCGGTACGAGTCCGTGCCGGCCGGCCAGCCCTGGCCCGCACAGCATCAGGTCAACCTTCTCAAAGGCCAGGAAGGCAACGTCTCATCCCTGGAGGGGGCCCGAAGCGAGGGGCTGACCACCGACGGACAATGGAACGCCTTCAAGCTGACCGTGCAGGGTACGAAGGCGTCGCTGGAAATCAACGGCCGACCGGCCTGGCAGGCGGTCGGTCTGACCGGCCCCGAAACGGGGTTCATTGCGCTTCAGGCCGAGGTGCCCGGCGGCGGACAATTCCGGTTCCGAAATATCTACTTGACGGAACTGAATTGACCGACGGTCGTGCCCGGCGGGGTGCGAGGCGTCGATAGATCGTATCCTGGTGTCCGCAGGACATGCCGTTCGCGGTCTCGTCGCGGCGAGAACAGACGCGTGGCGCGCGACGTCGCGCACATTCCGTTTGCTTTTTGGGCCGATGTCCCCTACAATCACGTTGGCAACTCCGAGACGGAGTGTCTTGTGTGGCAGGGCGAGGCGACGGCAGCGTGTGACTTGTGTTGCTG
>JAAYBA010000016.1 GCA_012719085.1 Planctomycetota bacterium | reverse complement strand
TGTGTCCGAATTCGGGCGCGCCCATCCAAGACCGGGCGCAAACGCAGAGCCAACCCCGCGTGGCGACCCCCACAGCGTGGCCCTCGCCTGGCACACTGTTTGCATCCCCTCCATGCGAAGACGGTGCGACTGCAAACGAGAAGGAGTTGTCAGTTCACAGTTGTCAGTTCGCAGTTCGCGGCGAAATCTGATGGCTGTGAACTGACGACAGGGAAGTGGTAACTGAGAACTGACAACTGGGAACTGAGAACCGGAGTCATGCAATGACAACCTTGTGGCAAGACGTCCGATACGGCGTCCGCATGTTGCGGAAGAACCCTGGCTTCGCGATGGTGGCGGTGCTGTCGCTGGCGCTGGGGATTGGGGTCAACACGGCGATTTTCAGCTTGCTCAATGCGGTGTGGATGCGGTCGTTGCCCGTGCCGGACCCGCACGCCTTGCGCGTGGTCAATTGGAGCGGGCACAATACACAGCTTTCCCGCTATGCGGGAGGACCGGGGGATAGCAAGAGGGATGGTAGCGGCGCCACGACATCCGGGTCGTTCCCGTATCCGGTATACCGTGACTTCAAAGAACGAGTCGAAGGATGCTCCAACGTGTTTGCCTTCTTTGGGCTGTATGGACTGACGGTCGTAGGGCCGAAGGGGGCTGCTACGGCCGATGCGCTGATGGTCTCAGGCGACTTCTTCGAGGGATACGGGACTCGAGCCTTGATCGGCCGTACACTCGGTCCCACTGATGAGTTGTCGCAGGCCGACCCCGTGGCGGTGATCACCTATCGCTGGTGGGAGAAGGAGTACGATCTCAGCCCCGAGGTCCTTGGTCAGATGATAACCATCAACCAGCATCAGTTCACCATCGTGGGTGTGCTGCCTCGCGCTTACTGCGGCCCGGAGATCGGCGATATGGCCCGGATCTACGTGCCGATGTCCGCCCAGCCGCAGCTCGCTTCCGGGTTCCCCTTGGATGCGCGGGACCACTGGTGGGCCAATATCATGGTGCGTCTGGAACGCGAGGCGGACGAGACGCAAATCCGCGCTGCTATGGAAGGTCTCTTCCTCCAGACCTTGTCCGTGCCGGGACAGGGAACGCAGATGGAGAACCCACAGATTCTCCTGGTGGACGGAAGCCGGGGACTTCTGGGGGCGCGCCGGGAGATGGCATTTGGGCTCACGGTTCTGATGGGCGCCGTGGGGCTGGTTCTCCTGATCGCCTGCGCCAATCTGGCGGGGCTCCTGCTGGCCCGGGGCGCGGCGCGGCGCCAGGAACTCACCGTGCGGGCGGCCATGGGCGCAGGACGCGGACGGCTGATTCGCCAATTGCTCACCGAGAGTCTGGTCCTGTCTCTGGCGGGAGCCGGACTAGGGCTGCTCGTAGCGGTTTGGATCAAGGCGGCGGTGTTAGGCCTTATCCCCGGCAGCCTGGAGAGTTTCCATCTCGATGTGAGCATTGACCTGCGCGTCTTGCTGTTCACGCTGAGTGCCGCGATGGCAACGTCTCTTCTCTTCGGCCTGATCCCGGCCCTGCGTGTCACACGCGTGGATTTGTGTTCGGGGCTCAAGAGTCAGAGGGTGTTGGGTGTCCCGGGTTTGGGGCTGGGCAAGGTTCTTGTGGCGGCGCAGGTGAGCCTTTCGGTCCTGCTTCTGGTGGGCACCGGCCTGTTGATGCAGACGCTGCTGAACCTGTATCGGACCGATCTCGGGTTCACCACGGACAAGATTCTGGTCTTCCGTCTGAATCCCGGTCAAGCGGGATATGAAGACGCCAACTCCGTTCACTTCTATGATCAGGTCGAAGCGAATCTCGCAAGCCTTCCCGGCGTGCGAAGCATTGCCCTTTCCAGCGACAACCTTCTGGGTGGCAGCCGCGCCAGCACCGGCTTCTCGATCCCCGGGCGTACTGCAGATGGTCCGCAGAGTCCTCAGGCCGATGTGCTCGATGTCAGCGAGGCCTTCTTTCAAACGATGGGTATTCCACTGTTGCGTGGGCGGAGCTTGGAGCGGACGGACACCGCGTCGCAGCCCCGAGTGGTCATCGTCAACGATACCTTTGTCCGCACATTCTTTGCCCACGATGACCCCGTCGGGCAATCGATTCATATGGGCGAGCGAGACTACCAAATCGTCGGCGTGTCCGCCGATGCCAAGTACAACCGGGTCCAGAGCGACATCGAACCCACCCTGTATTTCTCACACCGACAAGCCAGTCCCGGAGCGATGTGCTTCGAGGTCCGCACCGCAGGCGATCCTCTGACTCTGGTTCCGGCGGTTCGCAAGATCGTCGCGGACCTGGATCGCACCATCCCCCTGGAACAGGTTTCCACACAACGGCAGCTCT